>JAIRLQ010000247.1 GCA_031259345.1 Treponema sp. | reverse complement strand
AACCAAGGTGAACCTGGAGAGCTGCCTTCTGAACCTGGAATCCGACCTGGAGGAAATGTTCGGGGGAGGCGTGGACGATCCTCAATAAAGGATGTTCGGGAGAGGGTTAAAAAACTTTTAGCGGAAAAATCCGACAACGAAATGACGGAGGAAGATAAAGACTTGCTCCGCCAGTACGAGGGGGCCGGGGGCCTTAACGAGGCCGAAAGAACCACGCACGGGACCCTTTACGAATTCTATACCCCCCAAAAAGTAGTAGATAAGGTTTGGTCCCTGGTGGACAAATACAAGCCTTACGCCAATAAAGATGTGATTGAACCGTCAGCCGGCACGGGCCGCTTTGCCGAGGGGCGGCAGGATAATTTTACCCTTTGCGAACTGGACAAAACAAGCTCGCGGATAGCCCGGATACTGCATCCGAAAGCGGAGGTCCGGCAGGGGTACTTCCAGGAATTGTTTATGAACGGAAACACCCCTAAAAAGACTTACGACGGCAAGAAGTTTGACATTGCCATAGGCAACCCGCCTTATGGGGCCTATTCTGGCCTTCACCGTGGTTTGGGTGAAGGAAAAGAGCATACCAGGATAGAGGAATATTTTATTGACCGGTCCTTGGACACTCTGAAAGATAGCGGTCTCTTGGCTATGGTGGTTCCCTCCTCCTTCCTCCGAGGCAAAAACAGCAAGGCCAAAATGCAGATAGCCAAAAAAGGTAAATTGCTGGAGGCATGGCGGCTGCCTAACGGTACTTTCGGTACTACCGGCGTTGGTACGGATCTTATTGTTATCCGCAAGGAGCCGGGGGACGCCGCCGATTACCAGAATGATCGCTATTTCCAGGCCAACGCTGACCATGTCGCCGGAGACGAAACGGAGAAAATGGGCCAATACGGCAAGATGGAAAAGTATGTCGCCCCGCCTGTCGGGAAGACTTTTGACGAATCCCTGGACATGATTAACCCTGCCAGGGTTCCGGTAGATAAAGAGCTTCACCAAGAGGTTGAGGTCAAGTCCGATGCGGAAGAGCATAGAAATCGCTCCGAGGCCATGATGGGAAACCAGAATGCTTACAAAGGGGTAAGAACCGAAATAGAAGAAGAGGCTGGTACATGGCTTGATGGACTGCCTAAGACTTCTTTAGATGCTATCATTCAATCTCACTTGGAAGATTTACTCAATGCCAAGACTGATGAGGAGAAAAAAAGACATCAGGCGGCCATTGAAGCCGTACAGTACAGGCTATCTGTAATTGAAGCGGCTAAAAGGTCTAAAATCGAGCCGGAAAAGCACGATAACCGCAGCCGGGCCATGATGGGAAACCAGAACGCCAAAAAAGACGGAGTGCAGGCGGACGATATTAAAAATCAGATTAAAGATATTAACGCCAAAATCCGTGAATTGGAAAAAAACCAGCGGGCCGATTACAAAATGGCCCAAATGCAAGACAAGCTGGATGAAGATATTTTGGCTTTTCAAGCCCGTGAAGCCGGGAAAGCAAAGCAGAAAGAAATTGATGAATTGAAACGCCAAAAGGTCGAACTTACCGCCCAGCTTCCCAAAGAAATCCCAACGGCCCCCGGCGCCCAGTCGCCCAAAGAAGGGAAAAAGCGGATCAAGAAGGGGGATGAATATACTCCATCTATCGGCAAAAACATGACATCACAGGAATTCAATGCCAAGTATGGGAAACACTTTGACAAGACGGATCTGCCAGTCTGGAAGGTTACAGATTATACCGGTGTTATTGATATTGCCAAGCTTACCCCCTCCCAGAGGCGGCACGTCCAGGAAAGCGGAAAGTTTGTAACCGATGTAAACGGTAACTGGGTAAGCCGAGTAAACTACGCAAGTGGAAACATTTATGAAAAGCTGGATCAGCTGGAAGCGGATAAGGAACTTATTGTTAAGACAAGGGGAGAAGGTGTTTACAAAAACAATAAGGCCATATTGGAAGCGGCCCTGCCGGCGCTGAAAACTGCTGATAATTTTACCATCCCGCCCACATCGGACTTTGCCAAGGAATACAACAGCGTTGACGAGGATGGGAATGTTGTCAATATTAGGTCCTCTTTCTTTCGGTGGGCAAGAATAAATATGCGGAATGAGACCGTTGATTGGGATTCATCGCCCGTATCAAAATCGGAAATCCCTCCGCATATAACTATGAAAGACATCATTGATTATATAAACCAAGTACCTATAAGGATTGACCGGGCAACGGCGCGGGAGTTTGACAAAAAGACCGCCAGAATGGAAGCGGATAAAAAACGGGAAGAAAGACGGGAAGCCGCAGAGCGCATTTTTACCCGGTTTATCCGCGAGGGGCTTTCGCCCGGAGAACGGACAAAACTAGAAAAAGCCTGGAATCGCCGGTTTAACGCCATTGTAAACCCGGATTATACGCAGATACCGCTTTTCATTGAGGGTATGAATACCCATAAGGGTAAAAAGGAATTTGACCTTACGGAACAACAAATAAAGGGTATTTCATTTTTGTGTAACAAAGGGAATGGCATACCGGCCTATGATGTAGGTGTCGGAAAAACGGTAGTAGGAGCCGCCGCAACAGTAAACCAGATTCAGGCCGGGCGGGCTAAAAAGCCTCTCCTTATGGTCCCAAAAGCGGTTTACAAGAAGTGGATCAAAGAGGTCAAACAGCATTTCCCTCTGGTAAAAATAAATGAACTGGGGAACTTTTCAGACCGGGATATATCAAAACTCAAAAATGAAAATGGCGGATTAAGTATTGAACTGGGTACAATATCGATATGCACCTATGAAGCCTTGAATAAGGTTACTTTTAAGCCAGAAACCCTGTCCGGTGATCTTGCATTTGATATGATGGACAGTCAAACGATTTATGATGAAGCAGGGGTGGATAATAGATCGGACCGCCAGAAAGAACAGGAACATGAGAAAGTCATGGAAATG
>JAIRLQ010000165.1 GCA_031259345.1 Treponema sp. | reverse complement strand
GTTACTTTTTCTGCGTATAACATGTTCCTGGTCGTCGTTTTGCCATACGCACCGCCGGTGAAGCCGCCCGGCGTCCTGTTTGCGTTATCGGCAAATGCATTTGCATTGTAGGGGGGCGGGAGCGGCCTCGCCCAATAAAGCGCGGCGGTACATCGCCCGGCGTCCTGTTTGCGTTATCGACAAATGCTCTTGCTTTATGGTGGGGCGGAAGCGGCCTCGCCCATCACACAAACCGCTTTGTCGGGCAGGAGCAATCCCCTACACAATCTACAATGCAACCGCATTTATCCACAAATCCACCACCTACCATCAACCTCCTCGGCCCCCATATATAGTGTACCCGTATGCTACAGCAGCTTTAGCTTTTAACCCAAAGGCTTTAGCGGATAAGGCGGAATCTACTCTGTATGTAGTGTACTGAAGAAAAACTACGCTATATATGGGAGGCGCTGCGTATTAAGTGTACCGTTACCCGCCGGCCCCCACGGACCCGGCTTTAAGGTCTTAGGCCTTCCAGGCCCGTTTCACGGTAGCGTTTTACATATTCCGAGGCGCTCTTAATATCGTTTATGGTACAGCACAAAGTAAAACCGGCGGTGCTTCGCCCCAAAAGGGTCGCCGGCAGGAATTCGGGGGGTTGATGGTAACCCCAGCATACCGCCGCGACACCCCGCGCGTTCCATTCGGCCATAAAGGCATCTATGTCCTGCATCTGGGGATCCCCAAAATTCAAACCTTGTAATTCCGGCATCATAATCACCCTGCTATGGAACGGCTGCGACCGGCCGCAATAATGGAGGCTGGCCTTTCCCAGGGTTTTGGTTATTTTTTCATCATAGGGTCTGCAAAATTCCAGATAATGTTCTTCCGACAGCATGGCGGTGGCGGTATCATTTTTCAACAGTACCCGTCCGGGATAAATCGCGCCGTGGATGTATAGCGCTCTTTTATCGGCGGTATAATTGTTAACCAGCGGGTCCGTTATATAAAAGAGCTCGATATACGCGTCCGTAACCCGGTCCAGCAGCCAGTGGATGTCTTCGGTGTTGTCATAGAGTTCCATAAAAAAATTGCTCCCAAAAAGCGACTGGGCGGTATTAAATGGGCCCTGCATATCGGGATGGGTAAGCCGTATCCGGCGGCTGCATTTGGGATATTCCGCGAGACGTTCTTTCATATAACAATAGGTATCGCATACTTTACGAACCACCTCGTTGTTACCAATATCATAGGGTTTGTTTTCCCACTTCCGGCGGTAATCCCGCAGGCTCTCTTCCAGGGGGATAGCCCAGGGGGTAGCGTTTTCATTGAGCTGATAAATTCCCCCTACGCTGCTAAGGGTTGTCGCAAGGCCATGATTGCTGCGGATATGCAGGGGATAATCATCTTTTATGCGCACCGAGTTGACCACGTTGCCAAAAGTTTCACTCCGCAGCAATTCGTTATGGAGCATAACCTCCGGATTATTGAAAGCGCTTATATTGGAAAGCATCTCCGCTTCTTCAGGTTTGCAATAAACGCTAAGCGGCGGGGTTGCGCCCTGTTTAAAAAACAAAGCGTCCAAATGCTTTTTTTCTGTTTCTTCACAGTGATTTTCATCAATGTTTTCTTCCAAAAAATCCAAAATGCGGTTTACGCTTTCAAGTTTTTTGATTGCCATTCCTCTTCTCCGCTAATTGCTGATTGTATCGATAATAGGCTTTTGAACAGGCGCCTGTACGTTTCCGGCAAGATTAATAATATTGTTATATAATCTGTATGCCTTGTCTTTGTTGAAACCATAAATTAAAAGAAGATCAAAAACATAAGGTGAGCAAGGCAGTTTTAGGTACTCTTTTATGAATGCCATAGCGGCGATTTCACTAATGCAGAGCAGCCTGGCGGTAGGATGAAAAAACAATATGGGCCGCAAATGATGGACATAAGTCCGGGTAAAAATTGTATCCCTTTGCTGGTATTCAAGGTAGTGAAACAGCTCGTGGGTTATTAAAACTTCTTCTGTGGAAGCAAGCAGGTCTTTGGCATCCCGCGAAAGCTGTTCTTCCCCCAAAGGTGTTTTTTCAAGGCAGCTTTCATAGATGCGTATTTTATCAGGTTCTGCAAATTCAGCAAAATGAATAGTGCCGCCATGTTCGGCGCCTGTGGTCTTTTCTATAGTTAATCCTGCCCTTTTTACAAGTTCGCGGATCTTTGCCGTTTCATATTCTGCCGCCGTCTTTTGGGCCATGGCTTTTCCGCAATCCTGAGCCTTTCGGGACAGAATGAATTTATCTTCCGGGCTTATCACGCGCCCCATGGGATCTGTGGAAAAGGCGTAAACGCCGCCCCAGAAATCATCGTCCAACTCCGTTATTTTTTGAAACATTTCATGTAGTGGAATTTCCGGCGGCGGATTATCGGGGTTGTATAATTCTCCCCAGGATCCCTGTAAGGCTAATTTTAACCGGATCAAAAAAGGCCGTTTGTCCAATTGCCCAAACACCCTTATAACCTGTTTTTCGCGGCTGTTACGATAATCTCTTCTTCCCTGTCCATCAGGGCAAGTTCGATTTCCATCAGCATCAGGGTTTTCTCCAGATTGGTGTTTCCGGAAAAATCCGGTATCCGGGATCCCAAACAGATAAAATAATCCGGTCGTATCATATTGTCGGTAAACAAAACAGACTGGCTTTTCCAGAATTCTTCTATTACCGGGCGGTAATCGCCGGCCCGTACTCTGCGCACGATCCCGTCGCCCCGCTGGACGCGGATGAATCCTTTTTTGTCCAGTATCCTTATGGGGTATTCCTTTTTACGGGGAGTGGTAAAAATATAAAAATGAGGGGTAGCGTCAACTAATTCAACCTCATCAACGGATACTCCTAAATCCGCGGCTGCCAGGCGCAGTGCTTCTTCCAGGGTACATTCTTTCAATAAATCGGTAGTGCGTACTTCGGTACTGCCGGTAGCAATAGCCGTTACTTTTGAAGTTTGATTGTCAATTTCTATATGGACTTCTACGGTGCCGGCCGCGGCGCCGCTTGCTACCGCGATATCCGTAGCTTCCCGTTTGATCGCCCGAATGTCTTCCTGGGTGGGGTTTGGGATGATTCGTTCTACTACATCCCTTACCATAGCCAGGGCAACCCCTATGGAAGAAATTACCTCGGCGTTTTCAGGAATATTATAGCGGAACCCCGCTTTCCGCGCATAGTAAATCATAAGCGCGGCTGCTCCCCCGCCCACCCCTACCAGGGTCATTTGATCGTGTTCCAGTTGGTATTTTTCTTCCAAATCCCTGATGACGGGCTCAATTTTACCGCATGATTTTTCGAGAATTTGTTCCGCCGTTTCCTCGATGCTAAGACCCATATACTCTGCCAGCGGCAGCATGGCTTTACGGGCGCTTTCAATACGGCCATAAGAAAAATGTTCCGGTTTAACCAGGCCAAGCACGTTGGCGGCGCAGCTATTGGTTATCGCAACCCTTTTGCCTCCCGCCAAACGAATTGCCGCATAGTCATCAGGATCTCCGGGTTTGGGGGAGAAGAATTCAAGTTCCGCGCCGGTTATTTCATCTTCCGGGGTATACCCGGCATACTCCAGCCCCGCGATGTGAGCGCTGCGGGGGCCCACATCTGTCACGCCGTTCCTGCCGGCCCGGACCATGCTGCCTCCGGCTACCCCCAGGACCCGCACGTCCAGGGAATTGATAAAGGTCCGGTGCCCTCCCAGGATGCTGTAGTCAATGGCCGGCCTGCCGTTTTTAATTACCCCGATATTGGTTGATGTTCCGCCTACTTCAAAATAAATGCCGTTAGACGCCCGCAGATACATCAGGCTGCCCATGACGCTGGCGGCGGGCCCGCTGAGCATGGTGAGTACGGGCCGGCGTTTCATCTCCGCAATATCCATCACCCCACCATCGCCCCTCATTATCATAAGGGGAACATGTATGCCTATGCCGCGGATGCTGTTTTCGGTGGAGAGGGCGGTATTCAGCATCTTGGGCAGGATGGAGGCGTTGATTGCCGCTGTCCGGGTTCTCCGCGTAAGGCCGTAGAGTTTGGTGATGTCGGAAGCAACCGTGGTAGGCAGGCGCATTTTTTCGGCCACTCCTTTAATCCGTTCTTCCATGACCGAATCATCAACTCCAAAGGCCATACTGGCAACTATCACCTGGGCGCCCTGCTGCCGTAATATTTCCAGGGCTTCAATTATTTTTTCATCAGACAGATCTTTCGTAACAAGAAATTGATTTTTGACAGGTATCTTCCGGCCTGTGCCAAGATCGATATCCGCCAGATGAGTTTGACGGCGGGCTAAAAAACCTTCCAGTCCGCCCTTGCTGATCCCCATGATACCTACCGCCGCCACATCTCCTTCCAACAGGGCATTAGTGGCCTGGGTGGTACTATGGGATACAAACACGACCTCGTCCGGCCGGATACCATTTTCGGCCAGGCAATTCCGAAAGGCGGCAATTACCCCCGCGGCAACACCATCGGGATGATCATGGGTTGTTTTTACCGAGCTTTTTCCTACTATCTCGTGGGTACTGTTTTCAATAGCCACCGCCTTGGTATGAGTACCTCCGACATCAATACCAATCCGGAATTTCCTTTCCGTCATCGCCGCACCTTAAAAAATCAGCCTACCCGTATCCAGGCAGCGGCAATAAGGAGGACAATAATAATCCAGCCCAGGGGCAGGAAAGATTTTTTGAGGTATTCCTTCGGGTCCGCTTTGGAATATGAAAGCCCCCATGCGGTCCACGACTGGGTTACACAGCAGCAGAAATGGGCAATCATGGTTGTGGCCATCATCACCGGGAAAAGAAAAACGATATTAAAACCGCCGGTGGCAAAGATCGCCAGGGTTGCCAAACCCGAACCGCCGAGGGTTAAGGGCCCCCGGAAAAGGCCGAGGAACGCAAAAATCGCCACAATTAGGGCGATGCCCAGGGTAGTGCTGGGTAATACCGGCTGCAGCAGATACCCCAGGAAGGGCCGGGCAAAGACAATGGTAGCGTTGAAAAGGGAAATAGACACCAAAAAGAACATCATAGGGGCGGTGTCCACCATGCCGTCGGCGAAACTTTCGGTCAGTTCCCGGGCCGTGGCATCCAACCCCTTGAGGCGTCTGCATACCGCCAGGGCATATACCGCGGAAAGAAGATAGGCCGGAAACACCGGAAATTTAAAGATGATTACCAGAAGGGCAGGAACCACGGGGGTAATCAGGGCGGGTAACGGGGCATCCCGGTTCCCGGCAGGCTGCTCCGCCGGCGCCGCCCAGGCGTGCACTTTCTTTTCCCGGTTCAGCAAAACCAGCACACCGATAATGGTACCCAAAAGGGTAATAACCATGGCGATAATACCGCTGGTTAAATTGGCCTGAAAATCATAGGTTTCATGTCCCTGTACATTGGAAAAGAAGCCTATGTATACGTTCTGCAGGGCCGGATTTATCCAAAGGCCCGCGACACAGGAGAAAATGAAGGTAATAACCGACAAGACTTTGGAAATACCCATGGCAAGCATGATGGGAATTACGATAACCCCCATGGCGATCATGGCGCCGGTGCCGTATACCCCGGTTGAAATCAGGGCCAAAACGATGGAAAGAAGGATCACTGTAATGGCGGGTCTGTCGCCGCCCAGTTCTACGGTTTTACGGATGATCGTACTGGTAATGTTTGTCCGGACCATTACACAGCCAAAAAAGGCCCCAAAGAGGTAGTTCATAAGCACGCTGGCCCATCCCTCGGGGCCCCTCTGGAATACCTGGTCGATTACCTGGACCAGATTCAGGCCCGAGACCGCCTTGTTGGCTTCCAGGAACCCCGCGTCTTGTACGAGCCGGAAACCAATGAAAGGCCCGAAAGTCCATACCAGGGTCATGAAAACCAATCCCAGGGTAAGGGACCCCTTACGCATGACGTAAATAACATTTACCGCATACGCAACCAATAAAATTACCGCGATTAAATTGATCATAGAACCCTCCTGCAAACAATTACATTGTATCCGGAATTATCAATACAGATTCCGGTGTCTTCCTGCCATCCTCCCTGGATTTATCCTTTAGCATGAATGGTTTCATACATGGTCAGGATGTTTTCGATGGGAGTTCCGTATTGAATATTATGCGCGGGAGCACATATATATCCACCTTCGGGTGAAAGATCCCTCAACCTCGTTATAACTTCCTTTTCTACATCTGCACAGGAACCGCTGTTTAAAACTTCCTGTGAATCAACTCCACCGTGAAAACACAGACGATCCCCGAATTGTTCTTTTATCCGTTTTGTATCCATGCCCAGGGCATTCGGCTGAATGGGGTTAAGAATATCCGCTCCCATATCAATGAAGATAGGGATGAAATCCATAACGGAACCGCAGGAATGTACGCTTATTTTTCCGTCAGGATTGTATTTTTGGAAGATTTTTTTTGCCCTTCGCCATTCTTTTTCCAAATAGGGCCGTACCATTTCGCTGAAAAGTACGGTTGAAATGAGAGGACCGTTCTGGCTTCCCATGTCTTCACCATTGAAGCGCATATATGATAAATACTCTCCGATTTGATCGAAAACTATTTCATCAACCGCCATTTCTATAGTCATTATTTTTTCCATCAGAGCCCGGGCTATATCGGGATTATCGATAAGATCGACAAAAAAATTTTCCATGCCCCTCAGGTAATGGGAACGTTCAAAGATGTTTCCACCGAAAGTAGCGGTCAGGGCGAAGGCGGTATTGTTATAAAGATGGGCAACCTCTTCCCTTAAACCGGATGTGTCTACGATTTCCTCAGGCAGAGGCCAGTGGTAGTTCAAAATATCAGAAATATCCCCGGCATCTGCCAGAGGATTATCAACCAGACTGTACATGAAACTCCCATCGCTGTTGATAATTTTTCTTTTTTTTATTCCCCAGGCATCATTAAATTCTGTTTTTTCCATAGTAAATTCCGCCGGTGTATTTTTCAGCGGAATGTGAAGTACGTCTACTTTTAGTTTCTCCGCGACTTCCGGTGATGTATAGGCATGATTCCAATCATCGTAATAGTAAGGTTCATATTTTAATCCCAGCGCGTCACAAAGCTGCTGATAAATTGCCGGTTCAATCGTTATATCACAGGGAGTACGATCGGGTTGCTGATGATTTAAGGCCGCGACGACTCTTTCACGACATGTATATGACCTTGCCATTATTTGTTCCTTTAAAAATCCGCAATATTGTGATAGTCATCACGAAGTTTTCTATAAGAATTGAGATATACTTCAAAAAGACGATCATAGATCTTCCTGTTATCCGGATTTGGCTGGTAAACATCCTTGACCTTCGCGTTCGCCTTCGCCGCCTCTTTATATCCCGAATAAAGACCACAGGCGACTGCCGCCAGCATCGCGTCACCCAGAGGAGCGGCGTCTTCGGTTTCTGTAGTTTTTACCGTTTTACCGGTTATATCCGCCAGGATCTGCATCCAAAGCCTGCTCTTTGCCGGGCCGCCGCAGACAATAAATTCATTGATAGAACTTCCCATTTCTTCAAAGATCTTCATATTATGGAAACTGCTGAAGCAGACCCCTTCCATAATCGCCCGGATCATGTCTCCCCGGGTCGTGCGGCTTGTAATGCCAACAAAGGCGGCGCGGGCATTCTCATCCCAAATGGGACTGGATTCACCAGCGAGGTAGGGAGTGTATACAACCCCGGAATTTCCGGTGGGAGATTTTTGGGCCTCCAGTTCAAACATCTCGTAAACCCCTATTCCGAGTCTGCCGCCGAAAAGGTTTTCCGCCTGGCCGAATTGCTGGTTAAACCACTTAAGCGATTGGCCTGTACTGTTCATGACGGCATCCAGTATCCACATCTGGGGGATAACATAACACTGAACGGTCATAGCTTCGTGGTAGACAGGCTTACGGGTAATGACCCCGAGATTGCCTCCGGTCCCCATGGAATAAAAAGCCTGTCCCGGTTCCACAACACCGGTAGCAAAAGCTGCCGAAGTTGTATCGTGTCCCCCGGCGATCACTTTTGTTCCCTTGCACAGGCCCGTTGCCTCTGCGGCTTCTTCGGTTACGGTTCCTATAAACTGATGACATTCGTAAATATCAGAAAATTTACCCAGGGGGATTTTCAGTTTTTCTGAAATTTCCTTAT
>JAIRLQ010000116.1 GCA_031259345.1 Treponema sp. | reverse complement strand
CCCATTATCAAAGGTTCCGCCTTTAAAACCATGTCGGACCTTCTGGAAAACAACGGCGATCCCGATTCCGTAGAGTCCTCCGCGTGTATCAAAGAGCTTCTGCAAGCCATGGATTCTTACTTTCCCGATCCGGTACGGGACAGCGACAAGCCTTTCCTTATGCCCATCGAGGATGTGTTCACCATTTCCGGTCGCGGTACCGTTGTTACGGGCAAGGTGGAGCGGGGCGGCCTTAAAAAGAACGAAGAAGTTGAAATTGTAGGCATTAAGCCGACAGTTAAGACCGTTGTTACCGGCCTTGAAATGTTCAACAAAGAACTGGACGATACCCGTGCAGGCGATAATGTTGGCGCCCTTCTGCGCGGTATTGATAAAAAAGACGTGGAAAGGGGTCAGGTTTTGGCCAAGCCCGGTTCCATTACCCCGCACCAAAAGTTTAAAGGTCAGATTTACTGCCTCTCGAAGGAAGAAGGCGGACGGCACAGCCCCTTCTTTACCGGCTACCGGCCCCAGTTCTATTTTAGAACCACGGATATTACCGGTACGGTTAAACTTCCGGAAGGCAAAGAAATGGTAATGCCCGGAGACAACACGGAGATTCTTGGTGAGCTAATCCACCCCATTGCTATGGAAAAGGGACTTCGTTTTGCTATCCGTGAAGGCGGCAAAACGGTTGCTTCCGGTCAGGTAGTGGATGTCATCGAATATCACGCATAATACACATGGCAGGAGCCGATGGTATAAACCGGATTTCCGGTTTATACCCTTGCTGCTCCGGCATTGTCTGTGGCAAGCCTTGGAGGAATAATGGCTAAGGAACGAATTCGCGTGCGGCTGCGCGGTTTTGATGTTGAGCTAATCGATCAAAGCGCGAAATCCATCGTTCAAACGGTACAGAAGGCGGGGGCAAAGGTTACAGGTCCAATCCCGCTTCCAACCCGTATCAATAAGGTTACGGTACTTCGTTCACCCCATGTGCACAAGAAGTCCCGGGAACAGTTTGAGATGCGGACCCACAAACGGTTGATTGATATTATCGATCCTTCTCCGGAAGTAATGGATTCTCTGATGAAGCTGGAACTTCCCGCCGGGGTGGATGTTGAAATAAAACAGTAATTCTGTTTTTTGGAGTAAGAGATGTTGGGGCTAGTGGCCAAAAAAGTGGGCATGACACAGGTTTCTGATGATGCGGGTAATTTTGTTCCGGTAACGGTCCTGCGTTTTGACCCGAATGTTGTTGTTGCCCAAAGGACCAAAGAAAAAGACGGTTATGAAGCCGTTGTCATTGGTGTAAACGATAAAAGAAAGCAGCTTGTAACCAAACCCTACGGGGGGCAGTTTCCCCAGGACATCTCTCCCAAAAGAGTTTTAAGGGAGCTGCGGGATTTTGAAAAAGAAGTCGCCATTGGGGATTCCCTGGGGGCGGAACTTTTTGAAGGCTGCCATTATGTGGATGTAACCGGTATTTCCAAGGGAAAGGGCTTTCAGGGCGTAGTAAAGCGTTATGGCTTTGCCGGCGGCCGCCATTCCCACGGTTCCAAATTCCACCGGGAGCCGGGTTCTACCGGGCAGTCCACGTATCCCCACCGGACCTTTAAGAATGTAAAACTTCCGGGTCGCATGGGCAGGGAGCGAGTTACCGTATTAAGTCTGCAGGTGGTTAAGCTGGATACAGAAAACCAGCTTATTATGATCCGGGGTTCTGTGCCCGGGATTAACAAAGGCCTGGTGTTTGTCAGGGTGGCGGTCAAGAAATAAGGACGTGGAAATGAATCAGACGGTGTATTCAATTGAGGGTAAAGAAGTCCGCGGCATAGAACTGAACGATGCGGTATTTGGCCTGCCAATAAACGAAGATGTGATCTGGTATGCCATAAATAACGAACTCGCCAATCGGCGGCAGGGGAATGCCTGTACCAAAGACCGCGGGGAAGTACATGGCTCCAATGCCAAGCCTTACAAACAAAAGGGAACCGGCCGGGCCCGCCGGGGCGATAAAAAATCTCCCGTTCTCGTGGGCGGCGGCGTTGTGTTCGGTCCCAAGCCCCGGGATTATTCCTACTCAATTCCAAAAAAAGCAAAGCGTTTGGCAATTAAAAGCATTCTCAGTTTGAAAGCCCAAAGTGATACGTTGAAAGTCGTTGAAGATTTTTCAATCGAGTCCGGAAAAACAAAGGACTTGGCCGGCCTTTTAAAAAATTTCGGTGATGGTGTGCGGACCGTGCTCGTCCTCAAAGATGATGACCCCATGCTTAAACGGGCGGCTGCCAATATCCCCTGGCTTTCATATCTTTCCTATAACCGCCTGTCCGCCCATGATCTTTTTTATGGACGCCGGGTTCTTATGCTTGAAACCGCCGCAAAAAATCTTAACGAATTTTACGCCGGAAAAAGCCGGGAGGCTGCGGAATGATCAATTACGAGGCTATACTTATCAAACCGGTGCTTTCCGAAAAGGCGAATGTCCTTCGGGAAGAGGGAAAGTATGTATTTAAGGTGGATCCGCGGGCTACAAAAATAGAAATTAAAGAAGCGGTTCGCCGTCTTTTTAATGTGCATCCCATCTCCTGTACCGTTATGCGGGTAGGGGGGAAACCAAAAAGACAGCGCAATCGGGCGGGTCTTACATCCTCCTGGAAAAAGGCCATTGTCCGGCTTCCCAAGGATGAAAAAATCAGCCTTTTTGAGGGCGTGTAGGGGATAGGGAAATGGGAATAAAAACATATAAGCCCATCACCGCGGGGATGCGGCAATGGACCAGTCTGGACTATGTGGAACTGTCCAAAGGCACAAGCCCGGAAAAATCCCTTACATCAGGCCGGCCGGAAAAAGCGGGACGGGATTCGCGGGGGCGTATCAGCGTAAGGCACAAGGGCGGTGGTCATAAACGGCTGTACCGTGCCATAGATTTCAAACGGGATAAGATCGGTGTTCCCGGCAAGGTTGCCACAATCGAATATGATCCAAACCGTAGTTCCAATATTGCCCTTATCCATTATGCAGATGGTGAAAAACGTTATATTATTGCCCCCAGGGGCCTTGAGGTAAGCACCCGGATCGTCAGCGGCCCCGGCGCCCCCATAGAAGTAGGGAATGCCCTGCCCCTGGAAAACATACCGCTTGGTTTTACGGTCCACAATATTGAGCTTACGCTGGGCCGGGGCGGACAAATGGCACGGTCAGCCGGAACAGGGGCCCTTATTGCCGCAAAAGAGGGGGATTACGTAACCCTCAAACTCCCCTCCGGGGAGATGCGGATGGTCTTTAAGAAGTGTTATGCTACCATTGGTGAAGTAGGTAACGAGGACCACATGAACGTATCTTTGGGCAAGGCGGGCCGTAAACGCTGGTTGGGCGTGCGGCCTACAGTTCGCGGTATGGTCATGAACCCGGTAGATCATCCCCACGGGGGTGGAGAGGGAAAGAACAAGGGTATTCACCCGGTAAGCCCCTGGGGACAGCCAACCAAAGGGTATAAGACCAGGAAGAAGCACAAACCTTCCTCCCGGTTTATCGTGAGTCGCGGGAAAAACAAATAGCGGGTTGAACAACGGCAGCCGAAACGGGCCGTGGAAAGTTGTGAGGAGTATAGGGTGTCAAGGTCCATCAAGAAGGGGCCCTTCATAGAGAAGAGCCTGTACAAGAAAGTACTGGAAGTAAGCAGGACGGGCGACAGGAAGATGATCAAAACCTATTCCCGTTGCTCTACCATTATTCCTGAAATGGTTGGCGGGACTATATCCGTGCATAATGGGAAAACGTGGATTCCCGTATATGTTACAGAAAACCTTGTAGGCCACAAGCTTGGTGAATTCGCCCCTACCCGGATCTTCCGGGGTCACGGCGGTTCGGACAAAAAAGCGGCAAAGTAACAGGAAAGGAACATGGCGGAGAAAGCGGAAAAGCTGAAAAAAGCAGAGAAAGTGAAAAAAGATGGTTATAGAGCCATAAGCAAGTACCTTATTGCGTCTCCTTTCAAATTGCGGCCGGTGGCGGATCTTATCCGTCGTAAGCCCTATACGGAGGCGGTGGCCCTGTTGGAAAATATACCCCACAAGGGCGCCCGGCTTATCGGGAAGGCGGTAAAATCCGCTGCCTCTAATGCCTTGGGGCAGAACAAGCAGCTTGATGAAGGTATGCTCTATGTACGGAATGTGCAGGTAAATGAAGGCCCCCGGATGAAGCGTGTTTGGTTTCGTGCCAGGGGCCGGACTGATATGCTTCTTAAAAGGATGTGCCACATTACCGTGGTAATCGATGAAACTGCGCGGGCCGAAGGTTCGCGTTAAAGGCGGGGGAACAAGGTGGGTCAAAAAGTAAATCCTGTTGGATTACGGCTTGGGATAAACAGAACCTGGGGATCGCGGTGGTATGTTGATCCCAAGGAATATGCCGATACCCTTCATGAAGATCTCAAGCTGCGAAAGATAATTATGGGGATGCCCGAAACAAAGGGCGCCGACATTGCCGAGCTGGAAATTATTCGCCACCCCCAGCGTATCACCATAACCATACATACCGCCAGGCCGGGAGTGATCATCGGAGTCAAAG
>JAIRLQ010000053.1 GCA_031259345.1 Treponema sp. | reverse complement strand
GCGGAGGCCAACCTTACCGCCAGCGGAAAAGATGCAAAGGGTACGGTATTTGTGCTTGGACCGGCCGATGATGACTGTGCCCGATCCCTTTCGGATACTTTTCGCGCAGATGCGGATGTCAAGACCTTGTATTTGACGGGAGCTGACGGCGTTGAGGCTTCTGTACAGTACATTATTGATGGCAAACAGAGTATGACAGTGTATAAAGACCCCGGCGCCCTTGTAGACGCTACCTTGAATATCTGTGATGCGGTACTAAAAGGACAAAAATATCCCGCTGATACCGCCTATAATAACGATGTTATGGATGTACCTGCCGTGCAATGCGGCGTTGTCACGGTTACGACTGATAATATCGCCAAGGTATTCTTTGAGGGCGGAGTGTACGATGGCTCCAAATATACCGGCTGGAAATAGTAAAGGTATATGGCGTTGTCCTCAAAGTACCCTGTTTTTGGGGACAGCGTTGTTATTCTTTTTAGGGGAGTAATAATTTGGGTGAATATATTCTCGAAATGGATGGTATCACCAAGGAATTCCCCGGTGTAAAAGCGCTAAATAATGTCAATTTTCGCGTGAAACCCCGTGAAATACACTGCCTCGTAGGTGAGAACGGCGCCGGTAAATCAACGTTGATGAAAGTGCTTTCGGGCATATACAGTTATGGTAGTTATGAGGGCCGTATAATTATTGATGAACAGGAACAGCGTTTTAACAGTATTCGGGACAGTGAAGCCGCCGGCATTGCCATAATCAGCCAGGAACTCGCCCTTATCCCTGAACTTACCGTGTACGAAAATATTTTTTTCGGACATGAGATTATGCGCGGACTTTTTGTTGACTGGAATGAAACGATATTACACGCCAACGATTTGCTGAAAAGAGTAAAGCTGGAAGTGAATCCCTCAACTTTAATTGCCAATTTAAGAGTTGGTGAACAGCAACTGGTTGAAATTGCCAAAACTCTAAGCAGAAAAGCCCGTATTATTATTTTGGATGAGCCCACCAGCAGCCTTAATGAAGAAGAAAGCAAAAACCTCCTGGAACTGCTTCGTCAATTAAAAAAAGACGGTGTAACCGTTGTTATGATATCCCATCGTCTTGTAGAAGTAGTTTCAATTGCTGATACGATTACCGTACTTCGTGACGGCGCCACCATATGTTCTATGGATGCTTCTTCGGAAGAAGTAACCGAAAGGAAAATTATCAAATATATGGTAGGCCGGGAAATTGAAAATATTTATCCAAAACGGACTCGTAAAGAGTTTGATGAAATATGTTTTGAAATAAAGAATTGGAATGCGGTACATCCAAAAACAGGCAGAAAAATACTTAAAGACATAAATTTTTTTGTCAAAAAAGGCGAGGTAGTTGGCATTGCCGGGTTAATGGGATCTGGCCGGACCGAATTGGCGCTCAGTATTTTTGGCAATACCTCAAGGTACAAATTGACAAGCGGCGAAGCCCGGCTTGACAGAAAAGCCGTTTCTCTCAGTACACCTTTGAAGGCACTAAATACCGGTGTAGCCTATATGACGGAAGACCGAAAAAAAAACGGCCTTGTACTGATGCAGAATATAAAATATAATATTACCTTGTCAAATCTTAAGCCCCTGATTCGCAATCATTTTATTAATGAAAATGAAGAAATGGTAGTGGCTAATCAATACAAAGATAAGCTTGGGATCAGGGCGACAAGCATTGAGCAGATTACTGAAAATCTTTCAGGTGGTAATCAGCAAAAAGTATCTTTCGCAAAACTTCTGTTTACAAAGCCGAAATTGCTGATTCTCGACGAGCCAACACGTGGCATTGATGTAGGCGCAAA
Organism: Treponema sp.; assembly: GCA_031259345.1. Taxonomy (GTDB): domain Bacteria; phylum Spirochaetota; class Spirochaetia; order Treponematales; family Breznakiellaceae; genus JAIRLQ01. The sequence continues at coordinate 4,161 of JAIRLQ010000053.1, read as the reverse complement.
ATTTGAAATATACAATCTGATCAACAGGATGGCGGCAGAGGGAATGTCAATTATTCTGATATCCTCCGAATTGGCAGAGATCATTGGTATGAGCGATAGAGTTTATGTAATGAGCGAAGGGGCATTTACCGGTGAACTCTCTCATAATGAAGTCAACGAGCATAGTATAATGGAATTGGCAACAAACATCAAGGAGATGTCATGAAAAAAGAAAACGCTTCCTTTTTTGCCGGATCAAGCGCGGTAATAGCGGAAAGCATCCGCAACTATGCGATGTATGCGGCACTTGCGATCATATTTATTATATTCGGTATCACTACGAATGGAAGTTTTCTTACAGCCAGAAACCTGACAAACTTGATTAATCAGACTGGTTATGTTGCCGTTATGGCGGTAGGTATGACACTGGTGCTTATATTGACGCAGATCGATCTTTCTATCGGCTCAATTGCGGGTTTTTTCGGCGCCGTAGCCGGATTACTGCTGATGAATAAAGTTAATGTGTTTTTGGTAATAATTATTCTTTTAATAGGCGGTATTTTGGCGGGATTGCTTCAAGGCATGATTACAGGCAGGGTTGGTGTTCCGGCTTTTGTTACTACACTGGCAGGGTTGTTTATTTTTCGTGGTCTTGTAATGCTGGCCACCGAAGCTACCGGAACCATACCGGTATCCAATGATTTTTTTAATAGTATTTCCAATGGATTTGTACCGCCTCTTTTCACCATAGGCGGCAGGCATGGTCTTACTCTTTTTGTTGGTCTTTTGACGATACTGATACTAGTCATTACCCAGGTCAATCACCGGCGTGACATGATCAGGTACAAATTTAAGGTTACTTCACTTCCGTTCTTTATCATGAAAAATCTTTTTTTCGCCCTGCTCATAGGAAGTCTTACTTTCATACTTTCGAGATACCGGGGAATTTCCTGGACTATTGTTGTTGTCGCTATTGTGACGATTGTGTACCACCTGATGCTGACAAAGACGAAACTTGGCAGACATATTTATGGAGTGGGGGGAAACAAGGAAGCGGCCCTTCTTGCGGGTGTAAACGTCAGAAATATTATTATTTTTTCCTTTGCATCTATGGGTCTCATGGCGTCTCTGGGAGGAATTCTCTTTACTTCACGGCTTCAGTCTGCCACACCAACAGCCGGTAATGGTTTTGAACTGGACACAATAGCCGCTTGTTTTATAGGCGGTGTATCAACAACCGGCGGTGTCGGACGTGTTACAAACAGCATAATCGGATCGTTTGTTATAATCTCACTTACCAATGGATTAAATCTGATGAGTATAGGTATTTCCTATCAGTATATAATTAAAGGAATTATATTTATTTTGGCAGTGGCGCTTGATGTCCGTTCCAGAGGTAAAAGGGCAATATAATCGTGGCATTCATAGGTATTGATTTAGGAACTACAAACATCAAGGCGGCGCTGTATGACGGAGACAGGCTTTCCTGCCTTGCGATATGCACCCGTTCGGTCGTTTATGATCGTGAGGGCGGCCGTGTTGAATTTAACGCGGACGACACGGTGGACACTGTTTTTGGAATGTTGCGGGAACTTGGAAACAGGGGAACGTGTGTTGACATGATTACCCTCACAGGCCAGGCCGAATCGCTTGTTTTGCTGGGGAAGGATTATCGGCCGCTGCGGCCCGCTATTTCCTGGATGGACGAGCGCAGCGTCGCCGAGTGCGGGGAGTTGGCCGGCAAATTTTCCCCGGAGGTATATTATGCGGTGACCGGGCAAAAGTCGGTTATTCCGACCTGGCCCGCGACTAAGATACTGCGCCTTTCCCGTGCCGAGCCGGATGTGCTAAAACGGACCGCGATCTTTGTCATGATCAAGGATTACATTGCCTACCGGCTTACCGGGGTTCTGGCCGCGGAAAAATCCATCGCGACCTTTAGCTTTTATTTCGATATTCATGAAGGATGTTACTGGCAGGATATGCTTGATGCCCTGGGTATACGCGGGGAACAGCTCCCTCCGCTGGTGGAACCCTGCACCGTTTTAGGGTCTTTGGATCCCGCCCTGAATCTTGGCGGGGCCTACGTGGGAACGATGGTAAATACCGGGACCTTGGATCATTTCGCGGGTATGATTGGGAACGGTATCATAGCCCCCGGCGCCGTAAGTGAATCTACCGGTACGGTGCTGGGAATATCGGCAATGGCAAGGATACCTCTTACGGGAAAGGAAAGCTCTCCTCTGCATTACGGTCCATTCCCGGGAACCTTGGCGCTCTTACCGGTAGCGGAAAGCGGCGGGGTATGTCTTGAGTGGTTTAAGAATAATTTCCTTTCCGGCATGACATTTCGGGAACTGGACCAGGAAGTCAAAGAACGGGAGAACAAAAAACTCATCTTTTTACCTTATCTGGCGGGAATTAACGCTCCTGAATTTGACAGTAATGTGTGCGGTGTGTTCTTCGGTCTCCGCGCCGATACCGATGCCTTTGACATGGCCCGGGCGGTCATGGAAGGGGTAGCCCTGCTTCTGGACAAAAACCTGGCCGAAATGCGGCGGGAAGGGCTTGAGTTTTCTTATATTGTTTCTACCGGCGGCGCGGCAAAATCCGATGTATGGTCCCAGATGAAAGCCGACATTTGCGGGCTGGAACTACGTGTCCCGGCAAACAACGAGGCCGCCTGTTTCGGCGCCGCCATGATCGGCGCTGTCTGTGCCGGGGTATTTCCGGATTATGAGATCGCCGCAAAATCATGCGTGACAATAGCAAAGAATTTTTTCCCTAAAGACGAATCTATGTACCGGGCAAAGAAAACCGGATTTGCCGCCCTCTACCGGGGAATGCTTGACACGGCAGCGGCCATGAGTGAGGCGGAGTCCAATTAATGAATAAACACCGCCGGCGTCTGTTTGTGTTTGCCGTTTCGGGTCTTGCTTTTTTCCTTGGCGTTGAACTTGGCAGTTTTAATCTTGTACTCTTCAGGATAGCCCGGGAATTTACCCTTAACACCGGAATAATGGGAATTCTGGTAACCTTCCAATACATGGCCATTACCGCAGCGCCTGTCGCTTTCGGCTGGATAGCGGACCGTATCGGAAAAAAAACTACCCTGCTTATATTTATGCCGGTTTTTACCGGCGGGTGTTTTATCAGCGCCGCGTCCGGTTCGGTTATCGTTTTTGTTGCCGGTGTTTTTGTTTTGGGAGTGGGTTACAGTGTCTGCGAATCCGTAAGCAGTTCGGCCCTTTCGGACACATTTCCGGGCAGGGAAAACCGGTACATGAATATTATGCAGTGCAGTTTCAGTTTGGGTGCGGTGATAAGTCCCCTGTTTTTTCGCTGGTTTCTCGATCAGCTTCATAATTCATGGTACTGGGTTTTTATTGTGAGTGGCTGCGGCTTTATCCTGTTTTACCCCCTGATACTCTTTTCCGACTGCCGTGGGGCGGAATCCGGGAACCCCCGGGCCAAAGCCGGTTCCCTTATCCCTGTTTTACGGTCTCCGTTCTTTATTGCCCTTCTTTTCTGTATGACGGCCTATGTGGCAATGGAAACCGGAATTTCCTATTTTATCGATTCCCTTTTGGTAACCGAATATCAGAATTCGGCCCTAAGCGCCTGGGCGATTTCCGGTTTCTGGTTTGCCATGGCCTTTTCCCGGCTTTTTTTCGCCTCAATAACGATGAAACCCAGGGCCATGGTTCTTTTGGGATTTTCGGTTTCGGTATTTCTTTTGTTCGTTCTTTTCTTTTTCAAAAACCAGTGGGTGTTTTTCTGCGCCGTTCTTTCTCTGGGCTTTATGATGGGGCCTGTATGGCCCATGGTTCTGAGTACCGGCATTTCGGCCTTCCAGGAGAAAAGCGGGACCGTGGGAGGCATTCTCTATGCCGGCGGCGGTGTGGGCGGTATCGTAACCCCGTTGATCTTCAGCGCCATAGCTGAAAATGCCGGTTTTTACGCCGGTTTTCTGTTTCTGGCTTTTATAGCGGCTCTGGGTTTCCTGTCAATGAAACTCTGGGGCAAAACCTCATAAGCTCCTCTTTGTTAAAGCATGAGAGAATTTGAAGAAGCGGTGAAAAAAGGAATCGAATACATCGCCGAATTCCGGAAAATTTAGCGGCAGGGCGATGCCTGAAACTTTCCGTACTGTTATCCCCTGTTCAGCCGCTTTCCCACAGC
>JAIRLQ010000028.1 GCA_031259345.1 Treponema sp. | reverse complement strand
GAAGTTTCAACTTTTGGGTCAGAAGTTTCAACTTTTGGGTCAGAAGTTTCAACTTTTGGGTCAGAAGTTTCAACTTTTGGGTCAGAAGTTTCAACTTTTGGGTCAGAAATTTCAGCTTTTGGGTCAGAAGCTTTAGCTTTTAAGTTAGAAGCTTTAGCTACGCGATCTGGCAGGAGACTATAAAACATGGATTATATTGTATGGCTGCCTGAGTATTCCGTGGGTGTTGCCGAAATAGATTATCAGCATAAAGAGCTGCTAAATTTCATGAATTACGCTATTAATCATTGTACCGGTAATAAAAGGGAAGAAATGAAATTTTTTAATAAAACGGTTGATAGCGCAATAGAAAATTTAACAAACCATTTTTCTACCGAAGAAAAAATAATGGAAAAAACAAATTACCCAAAATATAATGAGCATAAAAAAGAGCATGATAAAATAACAGAGGAATTAATTGTAATGATTGAAGGGATAAAAAACGGGACAGTTGAATTGGAATTAGCTGAAGTAATTTCTTTTTTAAAAAACTGGATATTGAATCATATACCTCAATATGATAAAGAAGCAAAGGAATATTTTCTTAAAGGATATGAAAAATAAACTAAACGCAGGGGCGCCGGGCGGCCTTTCTGCGTTGCCGGTACGTGCGCTTCCCCTGTCCGGGTTCAGCGTATCTTTAGGCCCCGGACATATTTTGCGCTAATGTGCCTGTTGCCGCAAAGATATATAACCCGCTCAAGCCTTTGGGCCAAAGACAGTTCTTTATCTTTGCATAAATCGCCGTCGTCTATAACCAAAGCGTCAAAATCGTAGCCGGCTTCAAAAGAGCCGCATTTTCCGGGCAAGGGTCCTAAAGCGTCCGGGCCGCCCGCTTCGGCAAAAAATTCCCCGCCCCCGGCGGTGCCAAGGTAAAAAGCTTCTGCTACGGTCAGGGGCGCTTCGTTTTTATCAACAAGGCAGTTCCTTAATTTTGATGATTGTATGGCGTACACCATGGCCTTAAAAATCGAAATATTCGCGCCTCCCGCGACATCACTTCCAAGGCCGGTTTTTATGCCCATATCAAGGTAATGCCGTACCGGGGCTATTCCGGAAGAAAGGTTTATATTGGATTCGGGACAATGGGCGACAAAGACGCCTTGTTTTTTAATAAGGGCCGTTTCTTCGCTGCCGGACCAGACGCAGTGCGCCATTATGGCCGGCGCTTTGTTTTCCAAACTTTCGCTGTCCCCAAAAAGATCGAAACCCGCGTAAGCATCGCCGTAACAGGAGCTTTGCGGAAAAAGCTCTTTTACCCAGGCGATTTCGTTTTTGTTTTCGCTTAAATGGGACTGCACCGGAAGGCGGTATTTTTTTTGTAAACCGGACAGGGCTTTTAAAAGGCTGCCGGAACAGGAAGGCAAAAACCGGGGGGTTAAAACCGGAAATGTATTGGGTAAAGAGGCGGCTTTTGCATAATACTGTTCCAGCCAGGTTTGGGTAGCCGCCACGGATGCTTCCGCTGTTTTTTCGCTTATTGAGTCGGGGACATTGCGGTCCATATTGACTTTGCCGACGCCGCTTACATGTCCCGATTTTTCAAGCATTTCCATAAGGAGCAGCACCGTTGGGGTATGAATGGTGCCAAAAAAGACAGTCCTGGTGTTTGGGCTTTTGGTTAAATCTTTTACAAGAGAAGCATAGGAATTTTGGGCATATTCCATATCGCCGTATTTTGCCTCTTCCGGAAAAGTATACTTTTCAAGCCATTCAAGAAGTTCCAGATCCATGCCCATACCCCGGCGGGAATACTGGGGCGCGTGGCAATGAAGATCGACGAGTCCGGGTATAATCAGTTTGTCTTTAAAATCGCGTACCGGAAAGGATGAAAACTCCCGGGGGATTTGTGGGAAAACCCCCATTGATATGCCGTTTTTGCAAATTAAAAAACTGTTTTTAAATGTTTTTAGCGCATTTATGCCGGCGCTGTAAACAATATCGCCTTTTAGTACAAAATTGTTAGACTGTCCAACTTGCTCCATTTTTTATTACTCTCCGTTTTCTATTTTCGGAATTTAAAAGCGGAATATTAAAGAAACGCGGTTGGCGTCAAGTTAATCGGCGTTTCCCTAATATTCCGCTAAAGTCAATTTTTGCTTTTCCGATATTAAGAATGAAAGTGGATCAGATCCATGCGCCCGTTGGGCCTCCGCGGATCGGTTCATGGATGGAAGGCGTCAAAAGCGCTTTCCCCCTCACCCTTCCGGGTACGGGTGGGTCGGGGGTCAATGGCACAAATTTTCTTTCAACGGCATGGATGCCGCGGCGATTGAAAGCCGTCAAAGGGGCGGTTTTGCGCCGGAAATACCAAAGGAGTGTTTTATGATCATTAATCACAACTTAAGTGCGATGTTTGCCGACAGGTCCCTCAAGGTTACCCAGGTTTTCTTAGACAAAAACATGGAAAAACTGTCTTCAGGCATGCGCATCAACCGCGCCGGCGATGATGCTTCGGGGCTTGCTGTTTCCGAAAAAATGCGCGCCCAAATTCGCGGTTTGAATCAGGCGTCTACCAACGCCCAGAACGGTATCTCGTTCATTCAGACCACAGAGGGCTATCTCCAGGAATCTGAGGACATCGTTCAGCGCATCCGCGAATTGGCTGTTCAGTCTTCGAACGGCATCTACTCCGACGAAGACCGTATGTACATCCAGGTTGAAGTTTCGCAATTAATTGACGAGATTGACCGGATTGCGTCCCACGCACAGTTTAACGGAATGAATCTTCTTACCGGAAGATTTGGCCGGCAAATTGGTGAAAACATTGTAACAGCTTCTATGTGGTTCCATATCGGCGCCAACATGGATCAGCGGGAACAGGTATTTATCGGCACTATGACCGCGAAGGGCCTCGGCGTCCGGAACGTCGGTGACGATACGATTCTTTCGCTGTCCGATCCGGACAGCGCCAACCGTGCCCTTGGAACCCTTGACGAGGCGCTTAAAAGGATCAACAAGCAGCGTGCTGATCTTGGCGCCTACCAGAACCGCCTGGAACACGCGGTCCGCGGCCTGGATATCGGAGCCGAAAATTTGCAGGCTTCCGAATCCCGTATTCGCGATACCAACATGGCAAACGAGATGGTCGGCTATACCAAGAACCAGATCCTCAGCCAGTCCGGTACCGCCATGCTTGCCCAGGCCAATCAGCGGGGCCAAACGGTTCTCCAGCTGCTGCAATAAGCTGGCGCGATGGAACAGCCTTTACCGGTTGTTCCATCCGTTTTCGGGAAGGCGCCGTTCCGGCTTTGTCCGGGACGGCTTTTTTTTGCCGGAAAGGGTAAACCCGGGATCCCGGCTTTTCCATGAAAGCCGCCCGCCTCCTTCCACAAACCCTCTTTTTTCATTAGAATATCCTTGTGAGCTGTATTCCTTGCTGTGCTGAGAAAGAAACGGAATTCGAAACGGGGCTCCTGCCGATCCCGGTCGGCCGTTTTTTCCGGGAACAGGGTTTCCTTCCCATTGGGGAGGAGGCCTATCCCCTATTCAGAAAATATGGGGCTTATAGCCTTTTACAGGAAATGAGCGCCCCGGTCATCGTCTCCTGGTCTTTCGCCTACCACGGGCTTTATAAAGTTATCTCCGGTTCCCTCTGCGCCGTGTATTTCCATGGGGATAAACCGGTGTATTTTACGGTACACCGGCCCGGCGCTTACCCCGCCGCCCAGGGCGGCCTGGCGGGGCTTATCGACACCCTTTACCGCCTCGCCAGGGGGGCGGGCCTGCCGTTTTTACAGATAAAGTTCATTGACGGATGTTACCTGAAGGATTACGAGGGGATTCCCGGCTACCGGATCCAAACCGAACGCAGGGCTTCCGATGTCGAATACGCCTATCAAATAAAGGATCTGCTTGAGCTTTCCGGTACGGTGAACTTCTATAAACGCAAACGGATTAAACGCTGCGCCGCCCTGCCGGACGTAGACTTGCGCCTTATGACCAATGAAAACGCCGGTGTTTGTATGGACATCGAAGAGGAGTGGTGCCAGGGAAAGGACTGCGCCTACTGCGCCTCATTCGGCGGCTGTGAAAAGAAGGCCCTTGCGGGCATGATCGATTTGTTTGATGATCATGTTCACCAGGGCCTTTTGCTTTATCTGGGGGGCAGGCCGGAGGGCTACATTATCTGTGAAAAAATGAACAGCAAACTTGCCTTTCTCTATTTCGGCAAGGCGGTACGGGAAGGGTTTTTTGTATACCTCATTTACAAGATGTTCCGGGACTATATGGGCGATGTTGAATGGATGAACATAAACGAGGACATGGGGAGCATGGGGCTGCGGCTCTTCAAGAGCCACTTGAGCGTCCATGAACTGTGGCCCAAGTATATTTGTACTTACACGAAGGCGGAGGACTTGGGTGGGGGAATTTGGCATCCAGCTTCAGTTAAATAACCGGGATCGCGGGGTACGGGAGAAGCTTTTGCGGCAGGGTTTTCTCCCGGTCGGGCGGGAAACCTACCCCTTGTTCCGTGATTTTAAGGGCAGCAGCCTTCTTTCCGAACTTAGCCCCGCGGTTTCCACTTTCTGGACCGGATCCTTTCACGAACTCTACCGGTTTATCGGCGGCGATCTGGTAACGGTGTTTTTTTTTAACGGCATGGATCCTTACTTTGAAATTAACCGGAGCAGGAAGGATCCTTCCCCGGCGGCCGGTAGTGATCCTGCTGCCCCGCTGTTTTCCCTTAAGGATCTTGTTGACGTTCTTTACGGCATTGCCCTGGGCGCGGGGCTTCCCTCTCTGCGGGTCTACGCGGTGGAGGAACGTTTCCTTGAGGAATACCGGGCCGTTCCGGGTTACGAGGTAGCTGTGGAGTACAGCGACGATCACAGCGAGTATGTGTATAAGCCCGCGGATATCGTCAACCTTAGCGGGGGGATCAACCACAAAAAGCATACCCACCTGAACAAATTGCTTGGCAGGGAAGATATAGAAATTAAGCCTATGAATAATGATAACCGGAGGCTTTTTCTCGATATTGAACGGGAATGGTGCGCCTTCCAGGACTGCGCGATTTGCAGCGCCTTCGCGGGCTGCGAATACAAGGCCCTGGAAATTATGGCGGATATTTATGATGATAAATATTTTCGCGGGCTTTTCGGCTATGTGGAAGGCAATGCCGCCGGGTATCTTATTTGGGAGCGGCGGGAAGAAGGCAGGGTGTATCTCCATTTCGGCAAGGGGCTTATCCGGAATTTTTTTGCGTATCTTATCTACATTCTGGCAAGGGATGAGCTTGGCGGGGCCCTTCCCGCCGGCGGCTCCGGAACGCTGTCCGCCTGTCCGCCCGTGGTGTCGCTCAACCTTAACGAGGACATGGGAAAGGAAGGGCTGCGGCAGTTTAAAAAACACCTGGGTATCTACGAACACTACCGGAAATACCTCTGCATGTATAAAAAATGCCCGGCCTGACCGAATCCCAGGCCGCCGCCCGTCTCTTTTTTCTGCGAAACGGTTTTCTTCCGCTGGGCAGGGAAAGCTACGCGGTTTTTAAAAACTACGATACGGGTATCCGCCAGTTCCACGAGCTTACCGCCGCAGTTTCCACTATATGGGCCTTTGGTTTTAACGCGGTATACCGGATCATCAGGGGCTTTCTCTGCAGCGTCTGGTTTTACAGCGGCGGGGAGGTGTATGTCTACCTTCAGCCGCCGCCGGACGGCCTTTCCGCCGCCGGGGACAATGCCGTTTCCCGGCGAAAAGCACTGGGCGATCTTATAGAAACCCTCCGTGTAATGGCCCGCGGCGCCGGGCTCCCCTCGCTGCAAATCTGGGCGGTAGACGAATACCTGCTGGCGGAACTGCAAGAGGCGCTGGCGGGGCTTTATAACCTGGACAGCGAGTATTCCGCCGGTTTTAGCGAGTACGTATACCGGGTCCGGGATATTCTTGCCTGGGAGGGCGGGATCAACCTGAACAAACGGAACAGCCTGAAACGCTGTTTTAACACCCCCGGCGTTTCCGTCCGCCCCCTTTCGAGGGAGAATTTTCCGGCCTGTTTTGAAGTGGAGGACGAGTGGTGCCGCTACCAGGACTGCGATGCCTGCCGGGCATTTGCGGGCTGCGGCAGGGACGCGCTTAAAAACATGGAGGAAATTTTTGATGAAAGCCTTTACCGGGGTCTCCTGCTGTACGTGGACAACAAGCCGGAGGGTTACGCAATCTGGGAGATTCTCGGCCCTCCCGGATCTCGTACCGCCTATGTTTATTTCGCCAAGGCAAATATTAGCAATTTTAACGTCTTTTTGTACTGGACTATGGCTAAAGACTATCTTGAGGGTGTGGAGTACCTTAATAACGGCTACGATATGGGGAAACCGGGGCTCCGGGGCTTCAAAAAACACCTAAGCGTCCATGCCATGATGGGGAAGTACCTGTGTACGGTTAGCCCCATCACGGATGGTTTTACTTTATCCGGGTGTAACGATCCTGACGGTAAGCCCGGGTA
>JAIRLQ010000575.1 GCA_031259345.1 Treponema sp. | reverse complement strand
ACTGTCTCCCCAGTCATAGACAAAAAAGGGCTTATCCCCAAATCGTTGAGGGACATCGATGTTTGGTATTCCATAGTATCCATAATTTGCGGCCTTGCCGGCATAATCCTCACCCGAATAAGCCGATGGTATCATCTCAAAGGCCGCGTTCTGGCTAAAGGCAAGCTGCGGCTTGAAGGTCAGCTCAAGGCCGTAGCCTTCAAACCGGACGCCGCCAGTAAAACTGGCGTTAAACCCCTTGCCCTGCCACAGGGCGCCGTCGTTCTGGCCGTAGGGGGCGGCGGTGTTGACGGACATGAATAATTCCGGGCCGTAGATTTTCATAAGCACATCGCCGAAAAGGCCGCGCCGTTTTCCCAGGTTCTGATTTTGCCAGGGATGGGCTGTTTCTTCATCCACATTCCACACGGAATCGGAGAGGGTTCTGTAATTTAAAGAGGGTCTTGCGGCTAAACCTTGTAACGCAAGAAAATCATAGTATTCTTCCACATCGGATTTAAGGGCTTCCTGGGAAAAAGTCATGCCGCATATAAACAAAAGCAAAAAAATAAAAATGGTTTTTAATTTATTCATTGTATGATAATGCCTTCTTTTTTTCATAATATCCTTTATACCATTCCACAAATTTCCGTACCCCTTCTTCAATGCTTGTTTTAGGCCGGTAGCCGGTGTCGGCCTCAAGTTCGTTGATGTCGGCCCAGGTGATGGGGACATCGCCCGGCTGCATGGGGAGCAGTTCTTTTTTCGCTTTTCTGCCGGTGTAATGTTCTATGGTTTCGATAAACGTCATTAAACCAACCGGTTTGCCGTAACCGATATTGTAGACTTTACAGGGAACGGGTGACGGGGCGGGGGCCTTGTTCATAACCCGGACGGTTCCCTCGATAATATCGTCAATATAGGTAAAATCCCGCCGCATATTGCCGTTGTTAAAGACCTTGACCGGTTTGTTTTCAAAAATAGCCCTGGTAAAAATGGCGGGCGCCATGTCGGGACGGCCCCAAGGGCCGTAGGCGGTAAAAAAACGGAGGCCCGTAACGGGAAGCCGGTACAAATGACTATAGGCGTGGGCCATAAGTTCATTGGATTTTTTTGTAGCCGCGTAGAGGCTGGCGGGGCTGTCGGTTTTATCGGAAACGGCAAAGGGGGTTTTTTCATTCAAGCCGTAGATGGAAGAACTGGAAGCGTACACCAGGTGTTTGACGCGGTTTTTCCGGCAGGCTTCCAGGATGTTCAGAAACCCGCTGATATTGCTTTCGATATACGCATAGGGGTTTTCCAGACTGTACCGGACTCCCGCCTGGGCGGCAAGATGAACAACATAATCAAACCGTTCTTTTTTAAATAAATCAAACAAGCCGCCGCGATCCGCAAGATCCATTTTTACAAAAAAATAATTATCAAAGACTTTGCTTGGTTGTTTTATTCCGTCCCGAATTGACTCAACCGCTATGCCGGAATTTTTAAGCCGCGCTTCTTTTAATGTGGTATCGTAATAGGCGTTGATATTATCAATACCTATTACCCTATGACCCAGGACGGATAGTTTTTTTGCCAGATGGAATCCGATAAAACCGGCTGTTCCGGTGACTAATATGTTCATGTTCCTATACCGGTATACCGTAAACCGGCGTTTTCCGCTTCCTCCTGTTTATAGATATTCCGCAAATCAAAAAAGTAGGGGAGGGTAAGCAGCTTTTTTACCCGGAAAAGATCCAGGTTTCTCAACTGATTCCATTCGGTAAGAATCACCAGGGCATCGGCTCCGGTGACGGCGTCGTATTCATCCGACGCGAAGACGAGGTGTTCCTTTATTGATTTTAAGCGCCATTCCGCTTCTTTCATGGCCGCGGGGTCCCAGGCGCGGATCTTCGCGCCCCGGCCGGCCAGGCCCTGGCAGAGGGTAATGGCCGGGGATTCCCGCATATCATCGGTATTCGGCTTAAAGGCAAGGCCCAGGACCGCGATGGTTTTGCCCTTTAGGGGGCCGGCGTCTTTCATGGCCGTTTCGATTTTTTTTACCATCCGGGCTTTTTGGCGCTCATTGGCGTGGATCGCCGCTTCAATAATGCTCAAGGGTTCCCCCATGTCCCGGCCTATGCGGGCCAGGGCCCTGGTGTCTTTCGGGAAGCAGGAACCGCCATAACCGGGCCCGGGGTGCAAAAACTTCGCCCCTATCCTTCCGTCCCGGCCCATGGCTTTTGACACATCCCGGACATCGGCCCCCACCTGTTCGCAAAGATTGGCGATTTCATTGATAAAGGTAATTTTTACCGCCAGGAAAGCGTTGGACGCGTATTTGATCATCTCCGCCGATTCAATGCTGGTTTCGATGTAAGGGGTTTCACTCAGGTAGAGGGAGCGGTACACCTCTTTCATAGTGTCCCGGGCCTGTTTGCTGTCACTGCCGATGACAACCCGGTCGGGGTGGGTAAAATCCTGGACCGCCGAACCCTCCCGCAAAAATTCGGGATTTGACACCACGTCAAAGGGAATCCGTTCCCCCCGGTTTTTCAGCTCGTCCCCAATCCACCGGGTAACTTTGCGCCCGGTGCCCACCGGAACCGTGCTTTTATCCACCACCACCGTG
>JAIRLQ010000569.1 GCA_031259345.1 Treponema sp. | reverse complement strand
CTTATAACAAAATCGGTGATACTGTATAAACTGCCCGGCATGGAAGAAAAACACCGGGAACTTATCGAAGACCTAACCGTCCGGTTTGAGCACTTAAAAACCGAACGCGCAAAACGGGAGCCTGACTGGAAGGAAGTCCAGCAGCTTGTTGCCCCTTCTGTTTTTAACTGGAATAACCCGCAGGAAAAAATCCCCAAACGGCCCAGGCGCTATACCTCACGTCCGACCCATTACCTTAAAACCCTTGTATCAGGCATGACCGGTTATTCCGTGTCGCCGAATATTGTCTGGATGAAGCTGGATTTTGAGGATAACGGGCAGGCCGATGTATATGGCGCGCGGGACTGGCTGGAAGATGTTGAGCGGGTGATGTACACGGAGTTTAAGCGTTCCAACCTTTATACGCAGATTTCAAAATTTGTGGAGTGCGCGGCCGATTACGGGCACGCCATACTGCTTGTTGACGAGCAATTAAAAGATAACCGCCTGCGGTTTACTACGCATAAAATCTCCGAAGTCTATCTGGATACTAATGAGTATGACGATGTAGATACGGTTTTCCGGTACTACAGTATGACGCTAAAAAACGCGGCGGCTTTTTTTGGGGAAGAAAACTTAAGCAAGGCCCGGCAGCTTGACTATAAAGACAAAAAGAACTGGAACCAGGAACTGACTATTATCCACGCGGTGTATCCCAGGGTTGACGCGGACGGGGACGCGCCGGGCGCCAAAAACATGCCCTACGCTTCGGTGTATATAGACGAGGGGCAGGAACATCTATTACAGGAGTCGGGATATACCGAGTTTCCTTACGCGGTTTTTATCTGGGATCCGGTTATTGGTACGGCTTACGGGGAGTCGCCGGCGATACATGCTTTGGACGATATCAGGCTTTTAAACAAGATTGACGAGGCCCGGATTAAGATTACGCAAATGTCTTCAGACCCTGCGTATAATGTTCCGGATACCATGCGGGGCCAGGAGGATGTGGTTCCGGGCGGGTTCAACTATTACCAATCGGCTGGGGAAGTGATACAGCCGATACAGACGGGCCAGAATTACCCTATAACGCTGGAGATTAACCAGGCGATTGAAAACCGGGTGAAGGACTGGTTTCATGTCGACTTTTTTTTAATGTTACAGCACGAGGGCCGCAATAATATGACGGCTACGGAGGTAATGGAATTACAGGGGGAAAAGGCCGCGGTTCTTTCCGACCTGGTTGTAAACTTTAACGCGGCTTTGCAAAAAATTGTCTCCCGCAGTTTTAATCTTTTATACCGCCAGCGCAAAATTCCGCCTATGCCTATGGATCTTATGGGGAGCGGGGCGCGCATGAAGGTTGACTTTATTGGGCCGTTATCCCAGTCGCAAAAGAAATACCACGAGTCGGGGGGTATTGCCCAGGGTATGCAGCTTTTGGGCAATGTGGCGCAGGTGTCGCCTACGGCTTTGGATGTGGTTGATTTTGACCAGCTGGTAAAACTTGGGCTGCAAAACGCGGGTGTGTCCCAGTTGATTATCCGGGAAGATGACGATATTGCCGCCATACGCGGGGAACGGGCGGCGATGCAGGAGCAGATACAGCAGCAGCAGCTTGCCTTGGAGGAACAAAAAAACATTATGGGTAACGCGAATAAGATGAACGAGCCGGTAAAGCAGGGGTCTTTGCTTGAGGCTATTAACCAACAGATGGGGGGACGGGCATGAACATATTTGACGATGAGGGTATTCCTTTACGGGAAGCCGTATTGAAAGAGGCGCAGGAGGAACGGCTTAAAAAGCGGCGGGTTATGCTGCGGGTTTTTAGTACCGACGCGGGGAAGGAAGCGTTGAATATTCTTTTGCATGACTTGAATTTTTTTGAATGGCCGAAGGGGCCGGGGGACAAGATTTTAAACGAATACGCAAAATTTTTTATCCGGGAGCGTTTGGGGGTAGGCGACACGGCAAAGATTGCTGAGGCAATTATTGCCGAGGCCGAGACCGCGGCTTTGCGGAAAGGAGAATAATGATGGCTGAACCTGGGGAAGGGAAAGCGGGAAACGGGGCGGGGGCCCCGTCGGATCAGGCGGACGGGAACCGGCAGCCCGGAAACGCTGAATCGACACTTATAAACGCGTTTGCCGGCGCGGAAGGGGCGGAACCCCTGAATAACCCTGCGGGGGATAAGGCGGGGGGGGACGGAAAACCCGAAGGCGGCGAAGGGGTGAAGCTTGCACCCTGGGCGGAACAACTGCCTCCGGAGCTTAAAGGGGAAGCGAAGTTTGCGAAGTTTGCGAAGGTGGGGGATTTGGCGAAAGCCTATCTTGAACTGGAAGGTAAACGGCAGGGTTCGGGAAAGCCTGAAAGCCCGGAAGGGTACAGTTTTGCCAAAGAGGAAGGGGCCGGTGTTTTTGCGAAGATAGCCCATGCGGGAGACCTGAGCGAAGACCAGGCGGTCAAAGTCTACAAGGAGCTTGCGGACTTTGGGAAGGCCCAAACGGAAGCCCAGGCGAAGGCCCGGGAAGATGCCATTGTAAGGCAGGCGCTGGAAACCGAGGAAACTTTGAAAAAAGAGTACGGCGGCCATTTTGCCGAAAAGATGGAGCTTCTTACCCGGGGGCTGAGCGCCGCGGGGGCGGGCGTTAAAGAAGCGCTTAAAGCCGCGGGGCTGCAGGGGAATATCGATATCGCACGGGCGTTTATTAACTTTGGACAGATGACCGCGGAAAGCGGCTCTGCCAGAGGTTCAGGAACTCCGCATGAGGTTCGGTCGATCCTTAACGGCGGCAGTTTTGAGTTTAAACAAACATAGGAGTGTTTTTTATGGCTATTTTAAACGGTTCGGACATGCTTACCGCTATAGAGCTGGTACGCCGGGCCAATGAGCCTGATCCGTTCATGATTCTTGAATTGTTACGGATTCAGAATCAGTTG
>JAIRLQ010000562.1 GCA_031259345.1 Treponema sp. | reverse complement strand
AGGTTTCAAGAAATATTTTGGAAGATTCCGCGCGGATTTCGGCAGTAAGTTTTTCGAGGTCTTCCTTGGCTTTTACCAGATCCGAAAGCTGGCCGGAAAGAAAATCGTAACGTTCTTTTGTTTCGGCAAATTCTTCGGGGGCGGCAAAGTTAACAGATCCCAGATCCCGAAGGGCATCCTTTGCGGCCCTGAGTTTTTCCCTAAGCTCTCCGGCGGGTTTGGCGATGGTAAAAATCCTCTCTTCAAATTCCATAAGATCGCGGGAATGGGTTTCCCGGAAATTATCCTGAATGTTTTTGATTTCCGTTTCGGATTGGGCCAGTTCAAGGTGGATCTTTTCCATAGCCTCCTGGACGCGGTTAAGTTCCGCCAGGCGTTTTTTAATGGTTTCCTGTTTGCCCGCAACATCCCCGGATTTTTGGGAAATATCCTTTTCAAGCTTTTCCAGATCTTCTGTTAATTTCTTCCCTTTTTGTTCGATTTCGGCAATCTCGGACTGGACATCGGCAATGCGTTCATCAATTTCTTCATAGCGTTTGCGGTCGATAAAAAGCTCGTCCTGTATGGTTTTAAGAAGATTTTCCTGCCCCGAAAGTTCACGCCGGATAAGCCGGGCCTGCTCTTCGGCAGCCTGGGCCTGGGTGGACATCTTCATGCGGTTTACCCTAAGGTCTTCAAGGGTGGCGCGGTATTCGTCTATTTTGGCGCCCAGCTCCCGGTTGTCTTTCCTCAGTTCCGCAATGTGTTCCCGCCTTTTGGCAACCCCTTCCCGGCAGCCGCGGATTTTGGCGTCCAATGCCCGCTTTTTCGTGATAATCCCTTCCGGGGCGAGAAAGTCGTCGATAAAGGAAGGGGCGCTTTTACGGTAAGCTTCGAAAAGGGCCAGCGCCTTGTCCGCCTTGTCTACCGCTTCCCCAAGCCCCGCCGCCAGGCTTTCGGCAAGGCGTTTTAGCTCTTCCGGGCTTGAGCCGCTGGCGGCAGCCCTTTCGGCCGCGGCGGCAAGATCGCCCGCCAGGGCTTCGCGCCCTGAAAGTATGGTTTTAAGGCGGGTAAGGAGCTCGTTCAGCGCATTTTCGCAAGACCGCCGTTCCGCCGCCGAATAGCCCGCCTCGCGCAAACCCGCGTCCAGGGCGGCGACAATATCGTCGGTAATGGACTCCAGGTCTTTTTCATGGCCTGCCCGTTCCTCGTCCAGCCGGTGAATCTCTCCCTCGTCTTTGTGGACGACGTTTTCGTTTTCTCCCATCCGGGAAGAAGCCAGACGTATATTTTCTTCAAAAGATTTGATGTTTTCTTCAAGATCCGCGACTTTTTTCCTTAAGTCCCTGACCACATCGTCCTGTTCCGCGGCGTCGTCATTAAGTTCTTCTATTTTAATGCCCGCCGCCCGCTCGCGGCCTTCGTTTTGGTCTATCTTCGCCTTGGTATCCATGTATTGATCCTGGAGAAGCCGGACTTCTTTTTCCCGGGCGTTTTTTTCCAGCGCCAGGCCGTAGATGTTTTTTTGATATTCCGCAAGCCGGGCTTCCAGGGAATTTACCAGATCCATGTTTTCTTCCAGGGCTTTGTTGGCTTTTTCCATTTCGGCATGAAGGGCGTTCCGCTCTTCGGTACGGCGGCGCAGATTTTCGCTCCTGTCATCCCGCTCGTAACGGAATTGTTTTAGCCTTAAAAGCTGTATATCCAACTCGTATCCGAAAATTTCGTCTTTTAAGGTACGATATTTAAGGGTTTTTTCGGCCTGAACTTTAAGGGTGTCATAAGAACGTTTAACTTCGCCCAAAATTCCTTCGACCTGGCGCATGTTTTCTTCGGTTTTGTCAAGCTTTCGCGCCGCTTCGGCCCCTTGAACCTTGTAACGGGTAATTCCCGCGGCTTCTTCAAAGAGATAACGCCGTTCATCGGGTTTTGACGACAGGATTTGATCTATTTTACCCTGTTCCATGACGGAATAGGCGGTTTTTCCTACCCCTGTATCCCAAAAAAGTTCCCGTATTTCTTTAAGCCGGGCCGGTTTCTGGTTGATAAAGTATTCGCTTTCCCCTGAACGGTACAGGCGCCGCTTTATTTCGATTTCCGGCACATCCAGGGGAAGAAGCCCCGCGTCGTTAGCCAGGGTCAGTATAACTTCGGCAACATTCAAGGCCTTGCGGCTTTCCGTGCCGTTAAAGATAACATCTTCCATCTTTTCGGCACGCATGGCTTTTGAGGCCTGTTCACCCAGCGCCCATTTAACGGCGTCTACAACATTTGATTTGCCGCAGCCATTAGGCCCCAAAAGGGCGGTAATGCCATCCGCAAATTCCACACGGGTTTTATCCGCAAAAGATTTAAATCCAAATATATCAAGACTTTTTAGGAACAAAAAGATAACTCCATCGTCGTTTAGCTACTAAATGTACCATTGCCCGCCATGAATGGCAAGACTTATGTTCAGTGCGGAGTGTAAAAAAGGCTGTCCGGAAAGCAACCGCTTCCCGGGCAGCCCTCTAAAAACGCTTTGGTCCCGGCGGCCTTATTTGGCGGCTTCGTCCAGTTCTTTAAGAATGGAAAGCTCGGTTTCTTTATCGAAGTAGCGGGCTTTGTCCATGTGGGGCACAAAATTGGCGGTGTCCCCAACCTTAAAGGAAAAATGAGGCTCGGTGCGTATAACCAGGGGCTGGGTAGGAGTTGTAACCCACAAGTTGATGTCCGCGCCCAAGGGTTCGACAACGGTGATTTTGACAGCCACGTTATTTTCAGAAGCCGCTTCGGTCTGGTAAGAAAGGTCCTCGGGCCGGATGCCAAAAAGCAGCTCTTTGCCGATATATTTCCTGACATACTCGGCATGCTCCGGGGCCGGCTTAACTTTGAAAGAGCCTTCATCCAAAACAACCTGTCCGCCTTCTTCCGATACCTTTACGGTAAGGAAGTTCATGGGCGGGGAACCGATAAAGCCGGCAACAAATTTATTTACCGGGTGGTTATACAGGAAGAGGGGCGCCCCAATCTGCTGGATTTTGCCGTCTTTCATTACTACGATTTTGTTAGCCATGGTCATGGCTTCTACCTGGTCGTGGGTAACGTAGATCATAGTGGCGTTGAGCCTTAAGTGCAGGTCCGAAAGCTCCGCGCGCATCTGAACCCGGAGTTTTGCGTCCAGGTTTGAAAGGGGCTCGTCAAAGAGGAAGACCTTGGGGTTCCGCACTATGGCCCGGCCTACGGCAACACGCTGCCGCTGTCCGCCGGACAGGGCTTTGGGTTTGCGGTCAAGGAATTTTTCGATATCCAGAATACGGGCGGCTTCGTGAACCCGCTTGTCAATCTCGTCCTTGGGAACTTTTTTGATTCTAAGGCCAAACGCCATGTTCTCGTACACCGTCATGTGGGGATACAGGGCGTAATTTTGGAATACCATGGCGATATTCCTGTCTTTTGGCGGAACATCGTTCATGATTTCGCCGTCGATATAAAGCTCGCCTTCGGAAATGTCTTCCAAACCGGCGACCATTCTGAGGGTAGTGGACTTGCCGCAGCCTGATGGCCCGACTAATACAACAAATTCCTTGTCCTCTACCACGATGTTGGCATTGTCCACAGCCCGGACATTGCCTTCATACACCTTGCCTATACCTTTTAACTCTACTTTTGCCATTTAAGGCCTCCCTTAAGGGTTAGTTTATCAGTACAGTTTAAGGCTAAGAGTCAAAATTGTCAAGAAAAAGCGGAGGATTATTCAGGGCGAAAGCATTTACTTTGAACTAAAGGGGGAAGGAAAAAAGGCCGACAAGGAAAGATTTCAGGAAAAAATGACGAAACTATCCATGGGAGGATGCCACGGCTTCCGGGTCAAAAGCTAAAGCTTCCGGGTCAAAAGCTAAAGCTTCCGGGTCAAAAGCTAAAGCTTCCGGGTCAAAAGCTAAAGCTTCCGGGTCAAAAGCTAA
>JAIRLQ010000519.1 GCA_031259345.1 Treponema sp. | reverse complement strand
AAGCCGTCTAATCGACGGACAGACCCGGAGAAGGACGAAACTCTTTCGTCGCCTCCCATGCTTCGAGTCGGCTGTCGGAATGAACTTTCGCTTCCTGCGGGCGTTTAAACAGGACGCCGGGCAACGCGCCAGCGGGCCTTTTCAGGCTTCACTTTTTTCTGAAGATTGTTCCTCTTTTTTTGACGCGCTCCGGTCTTTAATGTCCGCAACACCAATAAAAATGGCAATTAAGCCGATAAACACCGCAAGAACCGGAACGCAGCCTTTTAGGAAAACCAATACCTCGTCCCACCATCCCAGGCCTCCGGGAAGACAAACCGCCGCTGCCGCGGCAAGCACCACAATACCTACAATCAGAGCTTTCACTTAATCCTCCATCTTTTGTAATAGACTTCCCCCAAAACTGAAGTTTTGCAGGATTTAATGTCTGTATTTCCTGGCCACCATTACCGCAAAAGCGGCAATAAAAAACACCATAGGCAGACAGGGCAGTATAATGGAAACCAGAGACATGGAGCCAACGGAAACAGTATTCAAGGGAGTAATCCCAAAAAGCTTCAAAATTGAGTGTACCGTCTCCGCGTAAGAAGTAATAATGCCAAGGAACATGAGCATCCAAGCGGCATCTCTGGTTTTGGACCAAAGCATAATGGCCAGAAAAGACGCCACAGCCCCCAGGGCCAGGCGGCTGACTATATAAAAAACCTGTCCGGAATCCATACCTTAAGTATCCCCAAAAAGTTACCAAAATGCAATAGAGTCAATCCTGCCGGGGCGTCAAAAATCTTACAGGAACATGTTGAAAAAAGAGTGTAAAAAGTAGATATTTATAAAGATAATCCGATTAAATTATCAAGGAGAGGCGATGGAAAATCTCGGGTCCCCGGACCACGAAAATGATAAAAAGAAGTTAAAAAACTCAGGCCCCCAGTTTCCTTTTGGGGGAGGAGGCCCCAAATTTCCCGATTTTAAACCTCCCTTTGGCAGTTGGACAATAATTTATATCTTTATCATTATTGTAGGTTTGAGCCTTTTTAATTATGTGTTTCTTCGTAAAGTAAATTCTACCATTGATTTTTCCGAATTCAAGGCAAAAATATCTTCAGGCGAAATCAAACGGGTGGAATTAACAGAATCGTATTTTACAGGCTATACAAGCCAGGCAAAAACCGAGTCGGCGGTAAATCCCCTTATGCGCCGCACTCCTTCCAGGGGTGCCGAGCCGGCGTACCGTACTGTACCCATCAACGATCCGGAGCTTATCAAACTGATGGACGAAAAAAAAGTCGATTACTACGCCGTCTCCAGCGAGGGAAGCGCTGTTTTAAACATCATATTTTCCTGGGTACTGCCGATTGCGTTTTTCTTTTTTATCTGGCGCTTCCTGATGAAACGCCTGGGTTCGATGGGTGGCAACGTGCTTTCGGTGGGGCAGAATCGGGCGGTCATTGTCGCCGAGGGTGATATTAAAACACGCTTTGGGGATGTAGCCGGGGTGGATGAGGCAAAAGAAGAACTTATGGAAGTGGTGGATTTTCTTAAATCCCCGGCCAAGTATCTGGAGATAGGCGGGAAGATCCCCAAGGGCGTACTCCTGGTGGGGCCTCCGGGAACGGGTAAAACCTTGCTTGCCAGGGCGGTAGCCGGTGAAGCGGGGGTTTCGTTTTTCAGGATTTCGGGCGCCGAATTTGTAGAAATGTTTGTAGGTGTCGGCGCAGCCCGGGTGCGGGACCTTTTTAAGCAGGCCCGGGAAAAACGAAACTGCATTATCTTTATCGACGAATTGGACGCTATAGGCAAAAGCCGTTTAAACAATGTCGCCGGGGGTAACGACGAGCGGGAACAGACCCTGAACCAGCTTTTGGTTGAAATGGACGGTTTTGACGCTACTTCGGGGCTTATTATTTTGGCGGCTACCAACCGTCCTGATGTGCTCGATCCGGCGCTTTTAAGGCCCGGCCGTTTTGACCGGCAGATTCTGGTAGACAGGCCGGATCTTACAGGCCGGGAGGCGATACTGCGTATCCATTCCAAAGGCGTCAAACTTGCGCCATCTGTGGATCTTGCCGCCCTGGCCCGGATTACCTCAGGTTTTTCCGGGGCCGATCTTGCCAATATCGTTAACGAAGCCGCTCTTCTGGCAGTACGGGGCGGCAGGAAGGCGGTGGAACAAAAGGACTTTGACGAAGCCATCGAAAAAACCGTGGCAGGTTTGCAGAAAAAAACCAGGGTGCTAAAACCGGAAGAGCGGCGTTTTACCGCTTACCACGAAGCGGGACATGCCCTGGTGGCAGCCTTTACACCCGGTTCGGACCCGGTGCAAAAAATCTCGATTATCCCCAGAGGCTTCGCTCTGGGCTATACCTTGCAGATGCCCATAGAAGACCGTTACAAGGTTACCCAGTCTGACCTTTTGGGGCAGATAGGCGTGCTTCTGGGCGGGCGCATTGCGGAAGAAATGGTTTCCGGGGAATTTTCTACCGGTGCGGCCAATGATCTGACCAGGGCCACCGACATTGCCCGCAAGATGATCACCGACTACGGCATGAGCGGCCGTTTCCGCAATGTGGCCCT
>JAIRLQ010000347.1 GCA_031259345.1 Treponema sp. | reverse complement strand
CAAGGGAAAATCGGTAACGGTTTTATCAAGCCAGGCGTCAAGGTAGGCCGTATCCTCCGCGGCGGAACTGAAACGCAGGGCATCCTGGATAAGACCCATAAAGGTTTGGCAGAAAGCCTCCGGTCTCTCGAAGGGCTCGTCCCCAATCCCCTCAAAGCTGATCCGTATACAGACATACTCGCCAAACAGGGCTTTTTCAAGCTGGTCAAGGGTGGTGGTTTTGCCGAACTGCCGGGCGCGGTTGATGGTGAAGTAGTCCCCCCGGTCCACCATCTCTTTGATAAGGCGGATTTTGCCGGATATATCGACCATGTAATCCTGATCCGGCACGCAGAGCCCGGTGGTATTGAAGCGGCGCATGGAACAATTATAACGCGGAACGCCCGGTAAAACAATGTCCCTTAAGGAATCAGTAGCAATTTTACATTTACAAGGCCGAATGTCGAGTTACATACATTCAAGAATTTAACCACGGACGGCACGGACTTTTACTTTGACAACCTCGATTTTACCTGAATTTTCGCGATTGATGACACAATTCAAGGCGAAAAAACACGGACTTTTTGATCGAATACCTGACTTTTGTCCGTGTCCGTCCAGGGCGCTGTACCCGGCGCCGGTCGTCCGTGGTTACATTTAAAACTCGAAGTTCGGCCCGCAAGGATTTTGCCGGTGATATGGGCGCATTCCGGCCCTTCGCGCCGGGAACCAGGCTTTGCGGGGTTCCGCTCCGCTCCATTCTTTGCGCGGAGCGCAAAGAACGCTTCGCGCCCCTCCAATCCCTTGCGCAGGGGCTTTTCCGGCAATTATAGGCAGATAAATGTAAAATTGCTGAGGAATCAGTACCCCGATTACTTTAT
This sequence comes from Treponema sp., assembly GCA_031259345.1. Classification (GTDB taxonomy): domain Bacteria; phylum Spirochaetota; class Spirochaetia; order Treponematales; family Breznakiellaceae; genus JAIRLQ01. The sequence continues at coordinate 2,822 of JAIRLQ010000347.1, read as the reverse complement.
CAATTAGAACTGAGGGGTTGTCTTATTCACACTAAAATGCTTAATCACCTCACGTTCTGAATTTGAAGCAGGCGGCGGCAAGGGCAATGACGGAGGGAACCGCGAGGACAGCGAGAAGAATAAGACCGGCCGTAAACATCTGTCCGTAAAAAGCCCAAAAACCGGCGGCCGCGGCAAGGGGCATAAGGAGAATGACAAGTAAAAGGGGAATTACCCGGGGAAAGAAACTTTCCCGGACGAGCCGCGCGAAAAAGGAAATGCCCAGGGCAAGCATGGTCCATAACAGGGGAACAAGGACAAGGTAAAGCGGATCGTTTTGGGCGCTCCACTCGATGGCCCTGACTATCCCCGCGGGTATAAGCGCAAAAAGGACAAATTTGGCGGGATCCGCTTTGTCCTTAAAGAACCCCGGAACGGCCAGAAGGACGAAAAACAGAAAGGGCAGGGTGGCGGGGATTAAGACAAGATTGATCAGGGAAAAAAACCAGAGTGAAAGGCCGAACCCCGCCGTGTTGATAGGGGGATAGAACAGATAATGAAGAACCGAGACTATGCTTCCCAAAACAAAGGCAGGAACCCCGCCGGAGTTCCCGCGGTTTTCCGAATTCAGGGAAACCCAAAGAAGCAGAACCAGCGGCGTCCAGAACAGGCAGAAAAGGCTCATACGGAAAATTTAACACACGGCGCCGGATTCCTGCAAGTAGAGAAACCGCGGGCCAACAGGGCCGCTGTATTTACTTCCTCTTTACGCCTTTTTCAAGGTCAAGAAGGTGTTTTTTCCGGTCTAAACCGCCGGCGTATCCGGTAAGGCTGCCGTTTTTCCCGGTTACCCGGTGACAGGGGATAATGATCGAAACAGGATTGCGTCCCACCGCGCCGCCAACTGCCCTGGGGGACACCTTTTTACCGGGAACGGTATCCGCAAGCTCTTTCGCAATATCGCCGTAAGTAACCGTCTTGCCATAGGGTATTTTGCGGAGCGCCTTCCACACGCTCTTCTGAAACTCGCTGCCCTCCGGAGCCGCAGGCGGAACAGGGCCGGGCTTTTTGCCGGAAAAGTAGGCATCGAGCCATATACGGGCTTTCTCAAACACCGGCAGATCCGGTTTTTCCGTAACATCGGAAGATGCCGGGACGAAATATTTTTGCCCCAAAAACCAGAGTCCTGTTAAACTCCTGCCGTCGCTTTCCAGGATGATCGAACCAAGCGGAGAATCCAGTTTACAGCGGTATTTCATCGCCGCCTCCTTTGTAAAGACAGCATACTATATATCCGTGCGGTATATCAAGCGGTCGCGGCTTTTAATCCGCAGGCAGCCTATTTTATCCGGTCGATAATGCTAACGTCAAAGTGCAGTTCCCGCTTTACATTGTAGGAAGTATTGGTCTGTTCGATGAGCTGGAGCAGATTTTCCAGCGCTGCGTTGCCTATTTCAGCCACCGGCTGGGAAATGACGGATATGGGATACTTCAGATAGTCAAACCACCGATTGTCGTCGAAACTGATGATCCTGATCCGGTCCTGTATTTTCGCGTCCAGGGTGTCCAGCGCCTCAATGAGTTCATAACAGAGGGAGGACGTGGCGCATATCATGCCGTCAAAACCCTCGTCGAGGATAAACTGCCTGATCAGAGGAAAGGAATCGCCGCCGTTGTATTTCAGATAAAGCGTCTTTGGATCCGCGGGGGAGCCAAATTCCGTGACGGCGGCTTTGTATCCCAGAATTCGCTGCCTGATGGTATCTACCGGATCGGAATAGCCGATAAATCCAATCTTTTTGCAGCCTTTTTCAAAGAGACAACGGGTCCCCAGATAACTGCTGCGGAAGTTGTTGATGCCTACCGCCAAATAATTGTGGGATTCATATTGGCGGTCGAAGAGCACCACGGGTATCGAAATTGTCTTCAGCACCGCAGGCATACGCTCCGCGTCCGCAGGGGCCAAAAGAAGGCCGTTCACGTTCCGTTCCAACAGGGCGCCGATGTTTTTTTCTTCCTTTTCATAATCCGCCTCGGAATCACAGAAAATTACCGAAACTCCGTAATCATCGGCCACCGATTCAATAGCCTTTATCATATTGGTGTAATAATCTTCCCTGGCGTCCGCCAGGATAACCCCGATGCAGATGCTGCTGCCTATTTCAGACAACGCCGTTTTGGAGGATCGGTAGTTTAGTTCTCTGATAACCCGTAACACCGCGTCCTTAGTGGTCTGGTTTACATGCCTGGTCCGGTTGACCACATGGGAGACCGTGGTGATCGAAACTCCCGCCTTCAGGGCAACCGCTTCCATTGTGGGACCTTTGGGTTTCATTCTTATGAGGATACAATTGATTTGCCAAAATTTCAATGCCTTCCGATAAAAATTTACGCAGATAATGAGGAAAACTTGATAATTTTGCGCAAAATTTTTCTTGACAGGGTGAAAAAGCCGTGATACCATTTTTATGAATTTGTAGTTAGTGTCTGTCCACAATGTGTCTACATTATGGACAGACACTAGTTAGAGTTGTTTAGAAATCTCAGTTTTTAAACAACTCTATTATAGTGCGTTATAATGGAGGATTGGAATTATGGCATTTTCCCCCGGTAATATTTATTCTCGAATTTTAATGATGGATACCTAGTTAAACGTTATACTGCCTCATGATGGGCGACGATATATTGAGGAGGAATGTCATGAAAGTTGCGATAGGCTGCGACCCCAATGCCATGGACTTAAAAACGATACTTATCGCTTTTATCGAGGAGAAGGGTTATGAAGTCGTTGATTATGGCAGCGACGATCCTATTTACGCCAATGTGGCGATTAGGCTGGCGGA
>JAIRLQ010000554.1 GCA_031259345.1 Treponema sp. | reverse complement strand
TTGACCCCTTCGTTCCGCATCCAGTTGCCGGTCTGTTCGGCGACGACCCTGATGTTGGGGAATTTTTCGGATATAATTTCCTTAACGCCCCGGGTTCTGTCCTGCGCCGCTTCCTGGTTAAGCTGTCCCATGAGGATGGCGATTTCCCCCGTGCCGCCTATCAGGTCGCCCAGGTATTCCATCTGCTGGCGGCCCGCGACGACCGAGTCCGAACCGCAGTAGTACACGCCCGCAGGGGGAGCGGAGTCGACAAAGGGATTCCGGTTTACAAACACCAGGGGGATCTTCGCCTCCTGCGCCGCCCTGACTATGGGGCTCACCGAACTGGTGTCAATGGGGACAACCACGATAGCCTTTACCCCCTGAGCGATGGCGGCATTGACATTGTCCTGCTGCCGGGTAACGTCGTTCTGGCCGTCCGACCACAGAATCTCGTACTCCGGCTTGCCCGCAAATTCCGCCGCAAACGCGTCATGCAGGTAGGAGAGCCAGGTGTCGTTTGACTCGCTGCGGGCAAACGCGATGAGCGTCTTCTGCGCCCCCGCGGCCTCTTTTTTCTGGCATCCGGCAAGGGAAAGCCCCGACGCCACCACGATAAGGGCAACCAAAGCGCTTAGCGCCTTTTTCATACAATCCTCCTCAAAATTTTGATAACGTTTTCATATCCAGTATCATCGGATTTTCAACATTTGTCAACAAAAATCGTTTTTTAGAAACATCCTGTAATCCATTATATAGTAATGACTTAATGATTTTCGTCAAATTTTTTTGCAAAAAAAAACGCATTTTTTTATGATTTTCAGCCTTTTTTTGCGATTTTATTGAGTAATAACGTTTGCACCTATTGCCTCAAGCGTGGTGGCATGGCAGGCGCGCCGGCAACCGCGGCCAAGCCCTCATGCCCCGGCCGTCTTCTGCGAAGCGATCAAACCCCGCCATGCTTTTGCGGGGCCATGGGGGAATTTCCCAAAGGCTTTACATCTGGTATTCTATGAAAATTTTTCGAATTTTTGAAAAATTTATTGACAGACGGCGCGGGTATGTCTTTAAATAAAAGCAGTTTGAGGAATACTCCGGATTGGAACAGGCTGCCTTGTAAGTCATTGTGCTGTCTTGAAGCTTTTACCGGGCGTTTGTTGTGAGCCGCCAAACAAAGGGATGCAAAAGCATTTCCACGAGAGGCGCGGACTGCTCTGGAAGGCTTGGCAGACACTATGCCCCGTTAAAGCCAGGGGATGGCAAATGACTTATCCTCAGAAACCATTAAATGATGCCTGCCGGTTCCGCTAAAAAGGTGGAAACACAGGCGTGAATCCAAAGCAATAGGAGGTTAACTATGAAAAGGTTTTTGGGTCTAACGCTTTTTGGAGCGTTATGTCTGGTTCAAAGCTGCCACATGGGAAACTTGCCGGAGGATTCAACAATCGGTGAAACCACCATTGAGCGGCTTGGAGAGGAAAAGCTGGCAAGCATCCCCTTTGAAGACGTGGAAACGCTAAAAAGTTTTGCCAAAGATGAGCAAATCCTTGACTACAACACCGCGAGAAAGCTGGCCCTGGTCGAATTTTTGGCTACCGGCATGGACAAGGATATGGGCTGGGAGGGCAACAGGATAGAGGAAATTCCCGTTGTTATCTACGGCTTTGACAACCGCCCCAAGTATTATGATTTTATCGTGCTTGACGCGGAGCAAAACACGACCGGAACCATAACGGCCTACGCCAGGCGGACCGCCACGACCAGTATCCGCGCCGTCTCTGCCGGGGTAAAGGACTACGCGGGCCTGCTTTCCAAAGCGGGGGGCATAAACGCCTCGCTGTATGAAGACTGGACAGGGGGTTCTTACCTGGGGATTCGCGGCAAGGCCGGGGATACGCCGGGAAGCGTTGTGAACGCGGAAACAGGCGAAGCCGCATCAGGAATAACGGAACCCACCGATGAGGAGATAGTAGCGATTCTAACAGCCTTATATTCGTCCCTTTCGGTGTTTGATCCCGAAGCAATTGATATTCCGGAAGACGATCCACTGTATACCGAAGCACAAGCTGCAATAGCCGAATATGCGGCGGAACCCCGGACACCGGAAGACATCGAAACCGGGCTGAACGCGGCGCTGGCAAACAGGAACGAGCAGAGCGAGGCGTTCTGGGATGCAATAAACGAAATTCTGCCGGAGATTGAAAGCATCGAGGATGAAGCGGAAATCATCGACTCCTCAAGCAAAGGTTTGTTTAGTTCCTTGATATCCTGGGTGGCGCATAAAGTGGTTACACTTTTTACGGGGGTTGATACGTCGCGGTATTATATTGACAAGACACTGGATATACTTCCAAGAATGGGAATTATTACTACGAGGGAATTCCTGTGAGTTCAGATCGTTTCTGCGGACCATGGGTATGCGGATATCTTATGTGGATAAAAGACGGGCGCACCGGAAACTACTTTAACACTTTTTATAACCTGGCATCCTCGGTAGGGGAACTTTTCGTTTTCAATTTCGCTTTGCGCCTTCTTGGCCGCCCGATGACCCCTGTGGAGATGCTATGGGCGCTGCCCGCTGTTTCACAGGGGAAAATATGGTTTAGCAGTATATGGCTGCTTAATGACAGCGCCGCGTACGATTGGATAAAGAACGTCAAACAACCGGCGATTGTGTTATGCGCGGTTACCGGCAGCGATGGTAAAAAAGCGTTACACTATCGAATAGCAGTTGGAGCGCGACGGACCGGTTCTGTTTTGTGGGAGACCTTTTATTTCTTGCAGCATGACAATAAGGATACGGGAGAAAATCTGGTTAACGGCAGCAGCTCGGCCTTAAAACGGGACAGCGACAACGAGTATAAAACTGTTGAGTGGTGGAATCCGTGGTTTCTGGTTTTTGCGCCATAATGTAGACATTCACGCTATAACTCTATCAAATAGAGTTATAGCGTAGAACTTTCAGAGTAATAGAATGGAGGTTCTTAATGAAAAAAACAAGGGGATACGCCCTGCTCATTTTTGGCTGTGCCATATTGTTTGCAGGCTGTACTTTTGGGACTGGGCTTACTCAGCGTTTTATAGAAACAAGGACAGTCCTGTATAAAACAAACATAATCGGCATTGCCGGCCCCTCCGCCGCAGAAGGGGAGGAATACATTGAGATTCGTTACAGCGCTGCCGACGACGAAAACCCGGGAAACAACAA
>JAIRLQ010000259.1 GCA_031259345.1 Treponema sp. | reverse complement strand
GAAATACCCATCCATTTTCTTGAGACATCGGTTTCCGGCGACAGCCTCACCCTGTACGGCGTGGCCAATTCCCAGGCCCTGATAAAAATGGCCCTGAGCGCCGCGCAGGAAGCCGCCGGTTCCGCCTCGGTACAGAGCGAGATACAGATTGTCCGGGAATTCAGCGTGATACCGTGAGCGGGCCGCGGTTCATTCGAAAGTCTGGTTTATTACCCTAAGGCAAGTTATGCCTGCCAGGCAAGTTGCGCTTGCCAAGCTCTGCTCCGCGGAGGCTCATTCATACTTTTGCCCATAGTCGGGTAAATTACTATCTCTTGCTTTTTTTCCGTATAAACGCGGCAACCTGTTCCACAAAGAGCCGGGGTTCTTCATTCTGCGGGCAGTGGCCGGAATTCTCAAAAACAAAATATTCAATATGCGGATTTGACGGCCACTGAACTCCATATTCCGGAACGATTCTGTCGTACCGTCCGATCATATAAAGCGTTTTCGTCGTTATGTTTCGTATCGACTGTTCCAGAAGCGAAATGGTTTTTTCCGAATTTATTTCGTCAAAAAGCCCGCGTAGATACGCCTTTTTTCTGAGCTGGACAGCAAGCATTTCTTCGCAGGCCTTTGAAAAGCCCGGTACATCTTTCATCGAGTCAAAATCATGATAGGCAAGGCGGCACAGTTCATACACATCTTCCGGTGTTTCGGGAAGCAGCATTTTTTTGATTTCGGGCGTATTCAAAATCGTACGGGAAATTGGATTGACCAGAATCAGGGCAAAAAGGCGTTCCCTGATTTTATTTTCCGTGACACTGACTACGCCGCCGCCCAGGGAATGACCCATAAGTATTACATCCCGTAGATTTCGTTCCTTAATATATGCGGCGGCATATTGGGCGTATTCATCAAGGCTTGAATCAAACGCCGGCGGATTATTTTCACCATGTCCGGGCAGGTTGATCGCATAATAGTCAAAATGTTTTGCCAGCCCGGGGGCAGAAAAATTGTCCTCGTAGCTTCCGCCAAAGCCGTGTATGTACAGTATGGTACCGAGCTTTTCCCGTCCGGAACAAGGCAAAAATTGTTCTTCGTATGATCCTGGCAGCATAATCATTCCTTACATCTACGATATATCATAAGGTTTATTTTGCCTACTGGCAATTTCATCAAACATGGCGTATTATATACGCTTATGACTGACCTTGAAATCAGATATTTTCTGGAAATTGTTAATCAAGGCTTAAGTTTTACCAGGGCGTCAGAAACCCTTTATGTATCACAGCCGGCGCTTACCCATCATATCAAAATCCTGGGAGAAGAATTAGGGGTAAAATTATTGGACACCACTAACAAGACTGCCGTCCGCCTGACTCCCGCCGGAAAGTTGTATTTCGATTTTTTTTCAGAGTGCAGGGAGAAATTTATAAAGGTCCAGGACGGGGCAAAAATTCTTGCAAATCAGGAAAGCGGCGAGCTGCATCTTGCCTACATGAGCGGATGGGATTTGACGGCGTTATTGAAGAGCAGGGAAACTTTTTGCGTGGCTTTTCCTTTAATAGAGTTCTCAATTATTGCAAAAGGATTAAAGGCGATGAGAAACGGCCTTTTGGGAAATCAGTATGATATTTTAGTAACCCTGTCCGATCAGTTTAGGGGTGAATCCAAAGTATGTACCCATGATTATCTCCGTGTCCCTTATATTGTGTTTTTTTCAGCAAAGCATCCTTTGGCCCAAAAAGAAGATTTGAATATAACGGATTTCAAAGATGATGTTTTCTTTTGTACGGACAAGGAAGAAGCCCCTTTTCTCAGAGAAACCCATGAAGCCTATTGCAGATCCAAAGGTTTTATCCCCCATTTTAAGTATTTGCCCAATATGGAGAGTATTTTGTTTGCCCTGCAGAATGGAACCGGGTACACCATTCTGGATAAATTGGTACGGATAAGAAACGATTCTACTTTTAAATATGTACCGCTTGATACATATCTTACCTTGCAGTTTGTTTGGAAAGCCAATAACAACAACAGGGCGCTCAAGCTTTTTCTGGAGACCTGCGTCTTACCCCCCCCGACTTAAAGGTTAGCCTGAATGAGCCGCTTCTTTCGAGCAACCATACGGGTATATATGATAGACAGCGCCATTCCCGCCGCGGCCAGACACATGGCCACGAGGAATGCGTTCTTGTAACTGCCGGTTTGATCATAAAAACCGCTCATAAGGGCCGGGCCAAAATACCCGGAAACGGCAAAGCCGGTAAACATGATCCCATAGTTCACGCTGTTGTTTTTGGTTCCGAATTGCTCTGCGGTAAATCCGGGAAATATCCCCATAATCGAACCAAAGGCAAGCCCGACACAGAGGAGCCCTGTATAAAAAAGAACGGCGTCTCCCCTTCCAACCGTGAACAGGGCCAAAAGACCGATTATCGAAACAACGAAAATACCCGTCAGGGTTCGGGCGGGGCCGGTTTTATCCAGAATGATGCCCGCCGCAATGCGTCCGCAGGTGTTAAGAAGCGCCAGGGCCGATACGGCGACCGCCGAAGCCGCGGCGTTCATTCCCACCATCCGCTGGGCTATGGGCGAAGCCTGGGAAATCACCATCAGCCCGGAGAACGCACCGCAGCATAAAAGAAGAAGCATCACATAAAACACGGGATCCGCGAGCATCCCTCTCCAGTCTTTACCGGTATCCCTTTCCATACCGCCGCCCGGCTGCCATCCGCCGGGGGTAAATCCCGGCGGACAGGGTTTGACAAAAAAAGATCCCGCCGATATGACAAAAAGCATTACTATCCCCAAAATTCTGAAAGTCATGGTAACGCCAAAAGCGTTGATGAGCTTGTTGGCAACAGGCGGAACAAGGATCGAACCTGCGCCGTAGAACGCCGTGGCAAGTCCTCCGGCCAGCCCGCGCCGATCGGGGAAAAATTTTACGCTGTTGGATATGGTACAGCCGTAAACCATACTCATGCCAAGGCCGACTCCCAGTCCGTAACTCACAATGAGCATCCCCGGGGAATTCGCAAAGCCCGATAAAAACATTCCTCCGCTGAACAGGATCCCTCCGCTGAAAATTACCAGCCGCGGCCCGAACCGGTCATTGATAAATCCGCCGGAAATCATGGTTACCGGTCCTACTAAATTTGCCACGGTAAACACTATGGCCAGATGAGTAACCGTCCTGCCTGTTATGGCGCTGAGGTACTCAGCCATAGGTGTTGCGAAAACACTCCATGCGTAAAGGGAACCGATACAAAGATTTATCAGGCAGCTTGCCCCGAGGATCAGCCACCGTTTTTTGGTTAAAGGCATATCCGTTTTTTTCAGGAATTGAGCTCCCGGGCGCGTACCGAGCTGATGGCGATATTACCTACCAGTTCCGATACGGGTGCGCCCCTGGAACAATCGCAGACTATCTTGGCAAACCCCTGTAAAAAGGGACCGGGCGCATTGGCGTGGGCAAACTGCTGTACCAGTTTTACGCCCACATTACCCACATCCAGATTGGGCCAAATGATGATGTTTGCCTTTCCGGCGACCCTGCTTTCCCGTTTCAATTTTTTCGCGGCCACAGCGGGGGATATGGCGGTATCAAGCTGAAATTCGCCGTCAATGGCAAGGTCAGGCCTTTTTTCTCCGGCAATGCGTACCGCTTCCCGTACCTTTTCGACCAGGGGATGATCACTGCTGCCGTCGGTGGAAAACGAAAGGAGCGCGCAGCGGGGTTCCCAGCCCATAAGATTCTTGACCGATCCGCATGTGCTTATGGCAATGGTTGCCAGCTCTTCCGCATCAGGGTTTGTGCAGATCGCGCTGTCCGCAAAAGCCAGAAGGGAGCCTTCCGATCCCTGATAGCCGGGAATGTCGAGAATTCCGAAGCTTGAAACCAGATCAATGCCTTCGGCAAGCCCCACCGTAAGCAGCCCGGCGTTCATCACATCCGCCGTGGTATGGCTGAAACCGGAAAAGGTACAGTCCGTTTCACCGACTACTTCCATCATTAAAGCGGCGTAAAGGGGATCCTTTGATTTCCGCTTCATGCTTTTTGCGCTGTTCTCGGGTTTTCGTTCAACGTATTTTTCGATGAGCCCGTCCAGCCATGCCTCATCCTCCGTATTGACCAGGGCAAGATTGTCCAGGCCAACTCCGAACTGCGCCGCCGCATTTTTGATTTCGGCCGCATTGCCTACCAGTAAGGGTTTGCAATAACCCTTGTCCGCGCACTCCCTTGCCGCAAGAAGAATCTTTTCTTCCGTTGCCTCCGGGAAGGCCACCTGCTGCGGGTGGGCCTTTGCCTTTTCATAAATACTTTTCATTACGTCCATGTCAACTTCTCCTTTCAAATTTTTTCAAACAATGCCGTTGCTGCTGCTATGGCATATTCGCTCTCAAACGACAGGGATACATCGATGGAAAGCCGCTCGCCGCATTCGGCAAGGAATCTGTCCAGCTTTTCTTTGGTGTCCCCCCGTATCACAATTTCAGGACGGCCATAGACGCCGTCAACAACTTCAATGTCCCGGGGCTCAAACCCAAGACCGCACCCGCTTATTGCCTTAAAGACCGCTTCTTTTCCCGCAAACCGGACGGCAAAATACTGCGCCCGGACCTTTTCGTCTTCGCGTTCTCTTCCCTGATTTCGTTCCTGTTCCGTGAAAGCCTTTTTGATAAAGGGATCATCCCAGTCTACCCTTCCGGAATTGGAGAACAGCCGCGTAATTTTCAGAATATCGGTTCCGGTTGTAATTCTCATATTGTCCGTGAAGTATTATAGGCGCCGTTTGGGGGATTTTGTCTAATAGAATTTTTAAGGGAACCGCTATAACAAATAGATTATAAATGACTCAACCCACCCATATGAAAACCAATCTTTTATAACATTTTATTTATAAGAACCGGCAAAAAAAATGTATTAGACAAGTCCGAAATTCGGGTCATAAAATAACAAACATATTTTAAGACTTGAGAGGAACGGCCATGGAAGAAAGAGAATGTATTTATGAAAAAAGAACATTCAACGGGGAAGAGTTCGACGTCCCCTTTGTAAAAGGACGCCCCGGTAAGACACGGGAAGAAATGGAGGAGATGCGCGCCCGGGGAGAGGTCAACGCCGACCCAATGGCCGCCATGTTCAGTTTTTGCGCGAAGCTGAATCCCCGCAGCTATGAAGCGGCGCCGGGCATTATCTGCGATCAGGACGTGGCTGTGATCATGCGGGACGGCGTCGTCATTTACGCGGATATTTTCCGGCCCGCCACTGCGGAGAAGGTTCCCTGTATTGTGTCCTGGGGCTACTTTGGAAAACGTCCGGCGGAAGGACAGGATGAATGGAAACTCATGGGCGTACCCCCCAAGACGGTTTCGACCATGGCCAAATTCGAAGCCGCCGATCCCGGCTACTGGTGCCGTTACGGGTACGCCGTGGCCAATGTGGATCCCCGCGGGGTGGGAAACTCCAACGGGAACCTCAACCTCTGGGGAACCCAGGACGCAAAAGACGGCTATGATTTTATTGAATGGGCCGCCCGGCAATCCTGGTGTAACGGAAAATTAACGATGTTTGGAAACTCAGGGGTATGCATGTGTCACTGGAAAATCGCGGCGGAACAACCGCCCCATCTGGCCTGCTTTGCCGCCTGGGAAGGACAGGGAGATCTTTACCGCGAAAGCTATTGTTGCGGGGGAATCCCTAATCCTTCCTATGAAGAAAATATCGTCAAAGAGGTCGCCTGTAAAACCTGGGTCGAAGATACGGTCTCGATGGTGAACAAATATCCGCTTATGAACGAGTACTGGAAAGACAAAGAAGTTAAATGGGCAAACATCAAGGTTCCCACCTATGTCACGGCCGGATGGGTGCACCACCATCTGCGCGGTTCGGTGGAAGGTTTCCGCCGTATCCGTTCCCCCAAAAAGTGGCTGCGCATTCACCGTGACTTTGAATGGCCCGATGACTATCGGCCCGAAAATCTGGAGGAACTGCGCCGCTTTTATGACCGCTATCTAAAAGACATCTACAACGGCTGGGAATTTACCCCCAAAGTCAGGATGGACGTGATGGACGCCTTTGCCTATGACCTTTACAGCAGGCGGACCGAAAACGAATTCCCCCTGGCGCGGACGGTCTACCAAAAACTCTACCTTAACGCGAAAGACCAGGACGGCGGCTTTGAGTCGTTTTCAACGGAAAGTGAGGCGGTCTACGATCCCAAAACCGAAACAACGGTCTTCAACATTCCCGTGAAAGAAGATATTGAGATCAGCGGTTATATGCGGCTTCATCTTTGGGTGGAATGCCGCGGACACGACAACATGGACCTCTTTCCCTGGATCATCAAATTGGGACAGAACAAAGAGTACATCCCTGTCGAATGCATGGGCGCCCCATTCCGCGGGGCCTGGGGTTTCCTGCGCTGTTCTCACCGGGATCTGGATTCCCGTGCCACGGACTTCCAGCCGATTCACACCCACACAAAACGGGAACCCATGAAGCCGGGAGAAATTTTCCCTGTAGATGTGGAGTTTTACCCTCACAGCCGGGTCTGGCACAAGGGTGAATATATACAGGTTCTGCTGGCGGGGCGTTTTATTAAAACCGAATGGTTTCATGACGTTGCCATGAACCATGACGTTGATAACGGCGACGGACTGCACGTTATCCATACCGGCGGGAAATACGATTCGTATCTGCAAATCCCCGTTATTCCGCCCAAGTACCAAAGCGGCGATTATGTCTACAGAGGTACCCTGTAAAATTCTTTAAGAAGGAGAGGACTATGGCAATTCGTGATGAGGCAATTGAGATTCTGGTAAAAAAAGCGGCGGGCATCTTTGGCAAAAATCCGGCAGACCTGGGAGCGGATACCCGCTTTATCGAGGATCTGCAGGCAAAATCGGTGAATTTCGTGCAGTTGAGCGCGGCACTGGAAGAAGAGTATGAGGTGGAGGTCCCTTACATGGAATTCCGCAAAAAGAAAACTTTTGGCGAAGCGGCCGACTATATCGCGAAGATGTTCGGCGAATAAAAAGCTTTTCCCAAGTTATGGGAAGATTTGCCATCAAAAGAAAGAGAGAGGAGGAAATCGAGATGGAAAATAAAAAATTCAGTTTGACAAGTAGCAATTTCGGTTCATACGGCTGGTTTCTCGTTGTGTATAGTATTATTTTGTTCATATTTTCTTCTGGTCTTAATGTTGCCGGACTTAATCTCACGGTTCAACATTTTGCGAAGAAGGGCTGGAATTATGATCTATTACTAAGTTTCTCCACCTATGGAGGATATTTTAGCATCATTACTGCCCCGTTTTTAGGCTGGTTGATGGACAAGGCAGGTCTTCAAAAGTATTTTTTTGGGATACTTCTTGCCTGTGCCGCCGGTTGTCTGTTATGGGGTTATGCATTCACTCCAGCCATTTATTTTATCGGGGTCGCTCTCGTTTCAGCCGGATCAAATGGCGCCAGTTTCTTGGGAACCAGTAATCTAATTGCTCTTTACTTTCCCCGCAAAAAAGGGGTTGTGATGGGCTGGACCACAATGGGTATCAATATTTCTGATGTGATCTATCTGCCAGTCCTCAGCATCTTGATAGCTGGTATCGGCGTTTCCGGATCTTATCTTCTTATTGCGGTCATATTCGTAATCATGGCTGTGGTTTCCATACTGTTCATCAAGAACAATCCTGAAGAAAAAGGTATTGCGCCTGACAACGAACCTCTCACTGCGGCGGAACTGGAACAACTGCGCGTCAATTCCGAAAAAGAAAAACATCTTCTTACATTCAAGGAGGTAGTCCGCCAGCCGCAGGCCTGGATTGATGGAGTCATCTATGGTTGTATGAATATGTGTACCACCGGCATACTTAGCCAGGCCGTTGTTTACCTTGTAAGCCGTGATATTCCTCAGGGTGAGGCAATCATGCTCATGTCTATCGCGGCCCTTTTTGGGTGCCTCGGTAGCTATCTGTGGGGTGTACTTGACGGCAGGATTGGTCCTCGCAGAACCGGTGTCGCTCTGGCTGCCTGGGCGTTAGTCGCGGTGTTCCTGATAGTTCTGCCGTTTAATAAAATACGCCTTTATATCGCGATCATTATGTTCATGTTCTCTGCCGGTGGTCTCGCTAATGTTGGAGCTTCACTGGTTGCCTCTCAGTTTGGCAGGTTTGGTTTTGCCAAGGCGTTCGGAATTATCAATCCCATCACACAGGTTATTCGTGTCAGTGCTTTTGCTGTTCTTGCCTTGGGTCTTTCGCTTTTTGACCATTCCTTCAATAGGGCGTTCATTCTGTTTCTTGGCGCCGCTGTCATAGCCTTTGTATGTTCTCTTTTTGTAAAGGATACGCCGTTGAAGGTCAGTTCCAATTTGAATGTAGCCGGAGAAAAATAGTGCTTCGTCCAATGGGGTCATAATCGTTTGATTTGCCAAAGCGGTCATATCGGCGGTAGTTTGTTCCTGGAATATGCACGTAAAGTTGAGTTTGTCAGGCAAGGAAGAAAATTCCTGCCTGACAAACAATTACAATCGGTAATTCTCAGACATTCACGGAATGTCTGGGAATAGAATGCGAACAAAGAAGGGAAGTCTGAAAAATGAATATCTGGGAAAACAAAAAGAAAACTCTTCTTGGTTCGCTGAAAGCCATCACCATGGTTGTACGTGATTTGGATTCTGTGGTACATGCTTATGCTGATGTTTTGGGGATTGGGCCTTGGAAAGTTTATAAGTTTAATAAGGGTAAATGCAAGATGTTATTCCCAGATAGAAAGACCGTTTCTCGTAATTTTATATTAGCATCTTGTACCCGTCCAGAAGTTGAACTGCGGCTGATCCAACCGGCAGAAGGGACAGAAGATGTTTTTAGTCAATTTCTTGTTTCACATGGGAATGGAATACATCACATTGCTTTTGCGCAGAATAGTAAGGGAATAAACAAGGCTGTTGAAATATTTAACAAATTAGGAGACTCGGCGTTATGTAAGATTATACTAGAGGGTGAAGAATTTTTACTTATGAATGCTATGCGTTCAATGGGGTATAATATTTTATTGGAAGATGAAAATATTTCATTTGATGTTCCAGCCGTTACATTCCCTTCGGATGGTCTATTTTCAGATTCTGGCCTAATTAAAAGAATACGCCAAGTATGTTGTGGTATTGATGAGATACAAAGCCGCATTCAGCATTGTGCGGACAATCTGGGAATGACGCCATGGGTCTGCGTTCACCTGACAGAAGAATGTCTTACCAATATTGAAACCGGATCAACAGATCCTGGAAATGATTTTGACTGTGGTCTCTATGATGGATTTCCGGTTCAAATTGAATATACCGCACCTCGTGTAGGTGGTAATTTTCACAGCGATTATCTGGCGAAACATGGTGTTCAACTGCATCATATCGCGGTTGAAACAGACAATTATCGGAAAATCGTCTCCAGGATGACGGAGATAGGAGAGAAGTTACTCTGTGCTAATTATGTTGATTCCACGGAAATATCGGTGTTTATAGATACCCGAAAAACGCTGGGGTGTTTTCTACAAGTGTGTGAGAAGTGTTCGGGAAAAGGCGGTAAGATTACGGAAGTCACTACATATCCCCCTGAGAATTCGTAGTGCCGTAGGAAAATTGCAAACAGATATTTGTATTATGAGGAGAATATTATGAAAGTTTTGACCTTTTATAAACCAGGTGATATGCGCCTTGAGGAACGTTCTATTCCTCATGCAGGAGCAAACCAGTTGGTAGTAAAAATAAATTATGTCGGAGTCTGTGGGACCGATGTTGAATTTTACGCTGGTCATATTCCGCCCTTTATTCATTTACCCATGATCCCAGGACACGAAAACACGGGTACTGTTGTGGAAGTCGGAGAAGGAGTTACAGGCTTTCAGGTTGGCGATCGTCTCATCTGTGGACCTCCCAGTACCTGCAAAGAGATGTGCCCGAGTTGCAGAAAAGGTAAAACCAATATCTGCCTTAATAGTTTTCCTCAAAGGACCGCGGGTTTCGGTAATCTGGACGGTGGTTTCAGCGAATATCTATTGATACATGATGTAGCGCATACTTCACTTGTCAAAATTCCCGACAACGTTGATCTGAAGGATGCCGTTTTGTTTGATGTTATCTGTGTGGCTCTGCATGCTCTGCGAATCTCCCGTTTCAAGGCTGGTGATAATGTCGTTGTTTCCGGTCCCGGTTCCGTGGGACTTTCCATGATTCAGTTTTTGAAAGCCGGTGGTGCGAACAAGATTATTGTACTTGGTGCTTATGATGAAAGTGTACAGATTGCGATGCAGTACGGTGGCGATTACTTTATCAATGCCGTCAAATCAAAAGACATTCCTCGTGATATTAAAAAAATTCTTGATTCTGATGTGTGCGCCGACATGGCATTTGAATGTGCCGGAAATCCTGCCAGTTACCTGAATTGTATCACTTGTATCCGGCCCGGCGGACAGATGGTCTGTGTGGGTACCATCAGCGAACCCGTTACCTTGATACCGAGTCATTTCAGTCCCATGGAATTCGATTTTCAGTACAGTTTTGTATACACAAAAGAGGAAATAAAAATGTACATGGATATGTTGGCCTCAAAGAAGGTAGGTTTTCCCGGCATGGTTACCGGTGTCTTCAGCATGGAAGATGTCGTTGAAAAGTACATTGGGGCGCCTATGGCCAGCCGGAAAGAACATCTCAAAGTACTAATTGATCCTGGCCTGTAAGGATCGTAGGGCAGGATTATAAGTAAGCAGGTTGTGCAGTTTGTACAATTTATTCTGAAAGTGAAAGGAGAAACTTAAGTGAACAAGTTATCGAATTATGTTCCGAATTTTGGCTTTAAGGGCTGGGGCATTGCTATTCTGGCTATCTGTTTTTACTATTTCTACCTTGGCGGCGTCTTTGACGCAGGGCTGAATACCCTGGTAGGTGTCTACAATGAACTGTACGGCTGGTCGATCACCCAAATCATGTTCTTTGTGTCCCTGGGCGGCTGGCTTGCCGTATTGGGCATTGGGATTTTTGGTGCGCTCTGTAAAAAGAAAGGGGCGAAATTCGTATCGATTATTGGCCTGTTTCTGGTCGCTGTCAGCTTCCTCATTGTCGCGTTCAGCAAAAGCCTGCCGATGTTTGCCTTTGGCCTCGTTATGAATTTTGTCTGCGCGACCTCTTACGGTGTTGTCGGCGTAGGGCAGTTTGGGGCGAACTGGTTTCCCCGTACCAAGGGCATGTATATGGGCATAGCTACGATGGGCGTTACGCTTGCCTCGGCGACGATCAACCTTGTCATACACGCGCTGATTCCCCGCATAGGGGTTAGCGGCTTTATGATCGCCTGCGCCGTTACCTGTGTGGTCATCGCCGGACTGGTCGCCCTGGTTAAAAACTATCCCGAGGAGGCGGGGGCGTTCCCTGACAATGACAAAAGTGTAAGCCGGGCAGAGTTGGACGTTGCCGCTCAGGCCGCCGCCGAGTACAAAAAGAACAGCCCCTGGAACCCGAAAAAAGTACTTGCCACGCCGGAAACCTGGAAGGTGGCTATCGGCTGGGGTATTCCCATGCTGGCGTCCACAGGCGTCATGGGGCAGTTGGTCCCGCTGCTCATAACCTACGGTCATGATCCCATGTTCGGGATTATACTGTTAAGTTCGATGTGGCCCTGCGGCGTGCTGGGTAACTATCTGGCCGGTGTTCTCGATCAGCGTTTTGGTACTAAGGCCGCTTCCGTTTTGGTCGTATTTCTGGAAGCCCTTGCCGCATTGCTGATGATTGCCTTTGGGAGAAACGCCGTTGTCGTTGCCATTGCCACAGGGCTGTTTATGTTCGCCATCAGCGGCTGCAGTAATATCAGCATGAGCATGACCACGACGGTATTTGGCCGTAACGACTTTGAAAACGCCTGGCCTGCCATCTCGA
Organism: Treponema sp.; assembly: GCA_031259345.1. GTDB lineage: Bacteria > Spirochaetota > Spirochaetia > Treponematales > Breznakiellaceae > JAIRLQ01. The sequence continues at coordinate 5,036 of JAIRLQ010000259.1, read as the reverse complement.
TCATCAGCAAGATTATAATGAGTTCCGGAGTTGTGATAATCGCGCTGATCGCGGAAAAAAGTTCCTATCAAACCTCGTTTATAGCGATAATCGGTATTGTCATTATAGCGTTTATCATCATGCTTTGTACCAAAAACAAATGCATCACAAATGGAGAACCTTCATGAGCTACAAAATTTTTACGCTGAGTCCCGGCTCCACTTCTACGAAGCTGGCGGTCTTTGACGGGGAAGCGCAGCTTTTCAAAGCAAGCGTGACCCACGACCCGGCGGTACTTAAGACCTTTACGAAGGTAAACGAGCAGCTCCCCTACCGGCTGGAAACAATCAAGACGGAGCTTGACAAGGCGGGGGTTTCCTTAAAGGACATGGACGCCTTTGCCGCCTATTCCGGGGGGCTGGCCTCCACCCCCGGCGGCATCTTTCCGGTGAACGCCAAAATCATCGAAGACTGTACCAGCGGGCGTCTCTTTGAACACCCCGCGATCCTTGGGGCGCAGATCATTCACGCCTTTGGCAAAGAAACCGGAAAACCTGCGTACCTTGTAAACCCGCCGGATGTGGACGAGTTTGAGGACGTGGCCCGTATATCGGGCATTAAAGGAATTTACCGGGAAAGCCATGTTCATGTGCTTAACCAGAAAGAGGTTGCCATCCGGGCCGCGAAAAAGCTGGGCAAGCGATATGAGGAGTGCGGTCTTGTCGTATGCCATGTGGGCGGCGGGCTGTCCATAACGGCCCAGAAAAACGGCAAGATCATCGACGGGAACGACGTACTCAACGGCGACGGCCCCATGGCGCCGAACCGTTCGGGAAATGTTCCGGTTATGCCGGTCATCAAGATGTGTTATTCGGGTACACACACCCAGGAGGAAATGAAAAACAAAGTTTCCAAAACCGGAGGGCTCCTGGGGCTGCTCGGTACCGACGATACAAGGGAGATTTCTTCCCGTATCGACAAGGGCGACAAATGGGCGCGGCTCGTGTATGACGCCATGGCCTACCAGCTTGGGAAACAAATCGGCAGTTACGCCTGTGTCCTGCGCGGTAAAGTCGATGCCGTTGTATTGACCGGCGGTGTGTCCAATGACCGGTACTTTGTAGACAAGGTAAAGGATCTTGTGTCATGGATTGCGCCGGTCATTGTCTACGGCGGAGATTTTGAGATGGAAGCCCTGGCGTCAGGCGCAATCCGCGCTCTTTCCGGCGAGGAACCCGTCAAAGAATATACCGGTATTCCTGTCTGGAGCGGTTTCGATTTTGAGTACTAAAGAGGAGGTATGGTTCTGCGGGGATGTACACATTGGGGATTGACATTGGTTCCACAACTTCCAAATGCCTGATTCTGAAGGACGGCGTAAAAATCGCCGCTTCATCACTGGTGAGGGGAGGTATCGGAACGGCAGGGGCCTCCGAGGTAATCGAAAAGGTGTTTGAGGAAAGCGGCCTTGTCCGTGAGGACATAAACGCCGTTACCGCCACCGGTTATGGCCGCGGTCATTACCAGGATGCGGATGCCCAGGTCAGTGAGCTGACATGCCATGCCCTGGGAGCCCGTTTTGTTTTTCCTGAGGTTCGTACCGTCATTGATATTGGCGGCCAGGACGCCAAGGTTATCGCCATTGATGAGTTCGGCGTCATGAAGAATTTTCTAATGAATGACAAATGCGCCGCCGGTACCGGCCGCTTCCTGGATGTGATGGCAAATATCCTGCGTATTCCGGTTCACGAACTGGAATCGTATGCGGCGCGGTCCAGTACGCCGGCGGCAATCTCCAGTACCTGTACGGTATTTGCAGAGAGTGAAGTGATAAGCCAGCTTGCAAAGGGGGTGGATACCGCCGATCTGGTGGCGGGTATCTGCGTCTCCGTGGCAAACCGGGTCGCAGCCCTGGTCAAGCGCCTGGGGATTGTTCCCGCCGTTTGTATGAGCGGCGGGGTGGCTCAAAATTCGGGCGTACGCAGGGCGATGGAAAACGCCATCGGAGGGGACATCCTTTGTTCCGAAAACGCGCAGCTTTTCGGCGCGCTGGGGGCTGCGATCCATGCCTTTCGGACCAGGAACTTTAATTAAAGGAGAACACGGTATGGCAGAAGAAAATAAAACCAGCCGGCCGCCGCCGGACCCCAATTCGGCAAAATACAAATTGGGAGAAATCGCTAAAAGAGCCTATTCCGACGCTCAGGCGGCGAAAGAACGTGGAGAAATGGTGGGATGGTGTTCCAGCAATTTCCCCGTGGAGATCCCCGAAACCCTGGGCCTGGCGGTGGTTTATCCCGAAAACCAGGCCGCCGGCATCGCGGCCCGGGGCGGCGGAGAACGTATGTGCGGGATCAGCGAGGCGGAGGGCTATTCAAACGATATCTGCGCCTATGCGCGCATCAGTCTTGCCTACGCAAAGATCAAGGACGCCCCCGAACAAAACATGCCCCAGCCCGATTTCCTGCTCTGTTGCAACAATATCTGTAATTGCATGATCAAGTGGTACGAAAATCTGTCCGGAGAATTGAATATTCCCATGATCATGATCGACATTCCCTTTAATCCTGATTATGAAGTTTCCGGTGCGGAGACGGCCTATGTCAAAGCGCAGTTTTTGGCGGCTATCCGGCAGTTGGAAGAATTGACGGGCAGAAAATGGAGTGATGAAAAATACAGAGAAGTGATGGAACTGTCGGGCCGAACCAGCCGGGCCTGGCTTGCGGCCACCGCCACCGCCCGTTACCGGCCCTCTCCGTTCAACGGCTTTGACCTGCTCAATCACATGGCGGTCATGGTTACCGCCCGGGGAAAAAAAGAGGCCGCAGAAGCAATGGAAACGCTCCTGTCCGAATACGAAGACAACCATGAAAAAGGGGTCTCCACATACCGCGGCGAAGAAAAGTACCGCATCATGTTTGAGGGGATCGCCTGCTGGCCCTGGCTGCGGGTTACCGCCACCGGCCTGAAAAGCCGGGGCATCAATATGGTAACTACCATTTATGCCGATGCCTTTGGTTTTATTTATAAGGATTTTGACGATATGTGCCGGGCCTACTGCAAGGTACCTAACGCAATCAACCTTGAACACGCCAGGGACAAACGTATCAAACTTTGCAAAGACAACCATGTGGAAGGACTCCTGGTACATACAAACCGCAGCTGTAAACTGTGGAGCGGTTTCATGTATGAAATGTGCCGGCAGATCGGCGACGCCTGCGCTATTCCCGTAGCCAGTTTTGACGGTGACCAGGCCGACCCACGCAACTTTTCCGAAGCGCAGTACGACACCCGGGTCCAGGGCCTGACCGAGATTATGGATGCGAACAGGGAGAGGTAACATGGGTATACAAGAACTATTAAGCCAATTTCACGCGGTTGCTTCTGATCCTTCCGCCCAAAAAAACGCATATCTTGCAAAGGGTAAAAAAATAGCGCTCACTGCTCCGGTCTATACCCCTGAAGAGATCATTCACTCCATGGGCATCGTCCCCATGGGCGTCTGGGGCGGCGATCTGGAATTGAAGGAAAGCAAAAAATATTTTCCCGCGTTCATCTGTTCGATCATGCAAAGTCTTGTGGAAATTGGCATGCGGGGAACCTATGAAGGCGCATCGGCAATTGTGATTCCCAGCCTCTGCGACAGCCTCAAAGTCCTGGGGCAGAACTGGAAATATGCCGTGCCATCCATTCCCTTTATCCCCATGACATATCCGCAAAACCGCAAGCCTGAGTTTGGCGCGGATTTTACCCGGGCCGGGTACGAGCGGGTCATCTGCGATTTGGAAAAGGTTACGGGCCTGCGTTTTGATCCGGCCAGGCTGGATAAGTCGCTGGAAATATATAACGAACACAATGCGGTAATGCGGGACCTTTCCGAAACACTGTCGGGCCATCCGGAGATCCTGGTTTCCCAGCGCAGCGACATTTTCAAAAGCGCTTTTTTTATACTGAAGGAAGAACATACCGCCCTGGTACGTTCTTTGTTAAGCGAACTCAAGACCCGGCCTGCGGGGCCGGAAAAAATCAGGATCATGACCAGCGGTATTCTGGCGGACGCCCCGGCCCTTACCGGTATTCTGGATGAATACGGGATGCAGGTGGCGGCGGATGACATTGCCGCCGAAAGCCGCCAGTACCGGGTGGACGCGCCCCAAGGAAACGATCCTCTGGATCGACTGGTTCAAAAATTCCGCGCCATGGATAATTGCAGTGTTTTATACGACCCGGAAAAGAAACGGGTGGCGTTCGTCGTTGAAGAGGCAAAGGCCAGGAAAGCCAGGGGCGTCCTGGTGATACTTACCAAATTTTGTGATCCGGAAGAATTTGATTATCCCCTCATCAAACGGGCCTGCGAGGCCAATAAAATTCCCTGCATCATCGTTGAGGTGGATCGTCAGATGGTAAACTATGAACAGGCCCGGACGGTTATTGAGACCTTTCGGGATTTACTGTCGCAAAAGCAAATCATTACAGGAGTTTAAAGTATATGAGTAACAAAAGGCCCCTTGAGGGCATCAAGGTTTTGGAACTGGCAACCTTTATCGCCGGTCCCTGCTGCGCCCGCTATCTGGCGGATCTGGGCGCGGAGGTTATCAAGGTGGAACCACCCGGAGGCGATCCGCTGCGGTTTACCGCCGTCAATGAAGGCCGGCCGTTTGGCGATGCGGAAGACACTACCTTTTGTATGGAGAATACCGGAAAGAAGTGTATTACCCTGAACACCAAAAGCGATGCCGGCCGTAAAGTGCTGGAACAGCTTTTGGCCGGAAGTGATATCTTTATCACCAACTGGCGTCAGGGGGCTTTGGAACGGGCAGGACTGGACTATAAAACAATTCATGAAAAGTACCCCGGAATCGTCATGGGATTTGTCAGTGGTTACGGCGAAAAAGGGCCGGACAAGGATCTGCCGGGATTCGATTTTACGGCGTATTTTGCCCGGGGAGGCATCATGGGTACCCTATACGACAGAGACGGCAGTCCCATGATTCCCATTGCCGGTTTTGGAGACCACCAGGTCGGCATGTACCTGGCCGGGGGTGTTCTTGCAGCGC
>JAIRLQ010000047.1 GCA_031259345.1 Treponema sp. | reverse complement strand
CTTTGCGCCACCAGCGGGCAGTTTCGGCCTGGTCCTTCGCGACGCCGTCCCCACCATAGTAAGCCCTACCCAGGCCGTATTGCGCACCGGCGTGTCCCTGGCCGGCGGCTTTGCGCCACCAGCGGACGGCTTCGGCGTAATCCTGCGCAACGCCTTTCCCGTCATAGTAAGCATTGCCGCGCTGGAAATCAGCCTCCGCCCCGGCTTGGGCGGTAATTTCCGGGGGATTGGCGGGGGCCTCTGCCTTCCCGGCTTCCGCCCTTTTTATCCCAAATTTCTCAAAAGCCTGCTGGCATTTGCGGTAGAAAATTTCCGGCTCCCTTTCCATTTTAAAGTACATGATGCCTTGATTGCTGGTTATCTGCATTTCCAACCCGGGGTTAAGCGTTGTGTCCTCTAACCATATATGGATAAGCGGTTTGTCTTTTGACTGGGCGTAATTTATTTCCCGAACCACATTTTTTGATTCCGCGGCGGACGGCGAAATAAACACGATAAACAGCGAACAATCCAGGATCTTTTTGGCAATGTCCTCATTCCACACGTTCCCCAGTTCGATTCCTTCGTCATACCATACAGGAAAGCCGGTTTTATGGAATTCATGGATTATCGGAAAGACCTTATCAATATCTTTATGGGCATAACTCACAAAAATATAAGGCTCGGCCCCCTTGTAAGCCTCAAAAGGGATTCTTGTAGTATCCATTCCTAACCTCCATTATGATAATACCCTGTGCCGCGGTACGTGTAAAGAAGCGGGCGCGCGCACCCGCGCCAAATGTCCAAGCTTGACAATTCGCCAAAGGGGGCGCACTATAGTAAGAACTTAATTATTATAAGAGAGGTTTTTATGAACAATATTCCGGAGGTCCGTCTGGGGATCATTGCTGTCTCGCGGGACTGTTTTGTCCTGTCCCTGTCCGAATCGCGGCGTAAAGCTGTGGTCGCTGCCTGCGCCAAAAAGAAGATTTCCATCTACGAAGCCAAAACCACCGTGGAAAACGAAAATGATGCGCTAAAAGCGGTGGAAGAGGTAAAAAAAGCGGGGTGCAACGCCCTGGTTGTTTTCCTGGGCAACTTTGGCCCCGAAACTTCCGAGACCATTATCGCCCGCCATTTCCCCGGGCCGGTTATGTACGCCGCCGCCGCCGAAGATTCGGGCAAAGACCTGATTGACGGCCGCGGGGATGCCTATTGCGGCATGCTTAACTGTTCCTATAACCTGGGGCTCCGCAAGCTCAAGGCGGTCATCCCTGAGTGTCCGGTGGGCGATCCAAAAGAAATCGCCTGTATGATTGACGATTTTATCCCCGTTGCCCGTGCCCTCATCGGCGTGTCCCATCTTAAAATTATCACCTTTGGCCCCAGGCCGCAGGATTTCTTTGCGTGCAACGCCCCCATCAAAGGGCTGTATGATCTTGGGGTCGAAATTGAAGAAAATTCCGAACTCGACCTTTTGGTAAGCTACAAAAAGCACAAAGACGACAAACGCATTGCCGAAGTAAGCCGCGACATGGCGAAAGAGCTTGGGCACGGGAATCAATTCCCGGACTTTTTGCCCAGGCTGGCGCAGTTTGAGATCACCCTTCTTGATTGGGCGGAGGCCCACAGGGGCGAAAGGGATTATGTCGCGTTTGCCAACAAATGCTGGCCGGCTTTTCCCACCGAATTCGGCTTTGTACCCTGCTATGTAAACAGCCGCCTTGCCTCCCGGGGCATACCCGTGGCCTGCGAGGTTGATATTTACGGCGCCCTTTCAGAATACATTGGCGCCTGCGTGTCCAACGACGCGGTAACCCTTCTGGACATCAACAATTCGGTGCCCCAGGATCTTTACAACGCCGAAGTTAAACCCAAATTCAAGAAATACACCAATCACGATGTTTTTATGGGGTTCCATTGCGGCAATACCCCCATTTGTAAACTCAAGAAAGAAAAGAACACCAGCCTTAAATATCAGCTTATCCAGAACCGCACTATCGAAGGGGGCAAAAAGCCCGATGTTACCAGGGGTACCCTGGAAGGCGACATTATCCCCGGGCCCATTACCTTCTTCCGGGTTCACGGCGGCCCCAACGGCAGCCTTCAGGCTTATATCGCCGAAGGCGAGGTGCTTCCTGTTTCAACCCGTTCTTTTGGCGGCATCGGCATTTTCGCCATCCCCGAAATGGGGCGCTTTTACCGGCATGTGCTTATCGCCAAGCGCTATCCCCACCACGGCGGCGTGGCCTGGGGTAAACAGGGCAAAGCCCTTTTTACGGTATTCGATTATTTGGGCGTACCGGATATTGCGTTTAATCAACCCAAAGGGATGCTTTACAAGACGGAGAATCCCTTTTAAAATTAAGGTATCTTTAAAAACCCGGTTGGTTTTTAGAAGTCCCTATTATTAAGAAGGAGCAAAAACATGGCAAAAGAAATCAGACTTATCGGCGGAGCGTGGCGGGTAATTGACGGGCAAAACGTCAGGTCCTACGCAACCTACGAAGATGCCCTCCTGGGCGGAACG
>JAIRLQ010000490.1 GCA_031259345.1 Treponema sp. | reverse complement strand
AAAAGGGGATTACCAGGGTTATTAAAAGATACACCAAAAACACCAGAAAGCCCGCCAGAATCCCCAAAGGCCAAACCAGCTTTAAGGCGGCAAAAAAATCGCCAAAGCCAAAACTGCTGTAATCCGAGACCGTTTTTAAGGCAAAAGCCGCCGCCGCAAGATATACAAAACACCAGAGTATGCCAATTAAGAGCGTAAACAGTCCCAAAACAGGAATATCGGCCAAAAGCGGGGGGACAAAAACCGGAAATGACATGGACGCAATAAAACCCAGGTTCAACAGGGCAATCCGAAACAGATTATCCCACAGATCAAAAAAATTCTTCTTAATTAAAAACCCAAACATGGCTACTCCGCATTTGCTGTTTCGTCCCACAACGCCTCTTCCCGGCGGAAAGTCAGCCTTACGCCAACACCGAAACGCCAGCCTTCAATACCAGGAAGATTCTCGCCGCTCCACAGCCGGTACATGGGAAACCAAACCCGAAGGTCAAATCCCAGCTTTATTTTTGGGCTAAGATTAAAATCCATCCCGCTGCCAAAAACCGGCAAAAACCAGCGGCCTTTGGACCAAAAATAATGTTTTACCGCTTCGGTCTGAATTTTCGGGTCTGTAGCAGGGTCATCGGTATAATCACCGGAATTCAGATCCGAAGAAAGGGCTACAATCCGCAGATCCGCCGCGGGCCCGCCAAAAACCCGTACGGACGCGGTCTCCCCCAAAGGAAAATGCGCCGAAAGCAAAAGTCCGGTTACAAAACCATAAACAGACGCGGAACGGTTTTCCCATTCTACAGGAATCGCCCTGTCAAGATTGTAATCGTAACCCCAGGAATTATAATAGGGAAGATAAATATCCAGGGAAAATTCCGCGGACAAAGGCCCCCAAAAATTATACGCCGCCCCGCCGCCAAAAGCGGCCAGAATTGGCATGGGGGCGCCCACAGTTGGGCCGTTATCCTCGGGAAAAAACAAAACAGAGCCCTTAAGAGACCAGGAAAAATGATTGAAAAAACCCTGAGCTCCAAGGGGAAAGGACACAGCTCCCAGGATCAACAAAGCAAAAAGACGCCTTTGAAAACAAACGGTTTTCTTCATTATTATTACTGTAACATAAACCGGGATTAACCGCAACCTTCTCCGCTTGCCGAGGTCTAACAATATTGACATTTAATGGCATTTTGTTATTATGACATATTTAAATAAATTGTCATTTAAGGAAGGATGATGGCTATAGAGACTATCGGAACCGGCAAGGCAGTCCCGCCCCACAGAGTAAGCAACGACGATCTTGCAAAACGGGTTAATACCAACGATGAATGGATCCGTTCCCATACCGGAATTGGCGCCCGCCATATTGCCCCGCCCGAAACAGCCGCCAGCGATTTGGGTTATGAAGCCGCCCTAGAGGCTCTGGAAATGGCGGCTGACGTTTTGGGGGAAAGCCCCGAAGAAACCGCCGCGTCCCTCGATCTGGTGCTGGTGGCAACCGCGACGCCGGATTACATAGGCTGCCCATCGGTTTCGTGTATTATCCAGGACAGGCTTGACGCGCGAAATACCGCTGCCATGGATATTAGCGCGGGATGTACCGGCTTTATTTACGGCATGGAAACAGCCCGGGCGCTTCTTACCATAGCCCCCGAAAGGAAACGGGCCCTGGTTATCGGCGCCGAAACGCTTACCAAATTTGCCAACTGGGATGACAGAAGCACCTGCGTCCTTTTTGGTGATGGCTCGGGTGCGGTGGTTATAGAAAAAACCGGAGCCCCCGCTTCGGGCCCCGGCAAACGGGGGGTTTTGCGTTCAATACTATGCGCCGACGGCTCGGGGCAGGAGCACATCATCTTCCGCCGGGGCGGCGGGCGGCATCCCTTTAAGGCAGGTGAAACCGTAGACAAGCCGGCCCACCTGGAGATGAACGGAAGATCGGTCTATAATTTTGCGGTAAAAGCCATGACAGACATTACCCAAAAACTTCTTGCCGAAGAAGGCATCTCGGTGGAAGAAGTCGCCCGGATCATCCCCCATCAGGCCAATGCCCGGATAGTTCAAGCGGCGGCAAAACGTCTGGGCATAGGGGAAGACAAATTTTTCCTTAATATAGAGGAATATGCCAACACTTCCGCGGCGTCTATCCCCATTGCCCTGGACGAGCTTAACCGTGGCGGGAACCTTAAAAAAGGCGATCTTTTATTGCTTATAGGGTTTGGCGGCGGACTAACGTATGGAGGGAATCTTATAGTATGGTGATCCACCTTGACATTTATCAATATTTTGTCATAATTAAAGTATGAGTATGAAGGCATTTTTTTTATTTCCCGGCCAGGGCGCCCAGTATACAGATATGGCTCTGGATCTTTTGGAAGAAGGCGGAAAGGAAGTAAAACGCCTTTTTGAAATAGCTTCGGAAATCTGCGGGCAGGATATGAAAATTCTTCTTAAATCAGACGCGGAGACCTTAAAGCGTACCGATATTTCCCAGCCTGCCATCACCCTTGCCAATTTGGCGGCGGCGGCCTTTCTTGGCGAAAACGGAATAACAGCCTCCGGCTGTGCGGGGTTTAGCCTGGGCGAATATGCCGCTTTGGCGCTTTCCGGCGTTATCGGAACGGAAGACTGTTTCCGCCTGGTAAGTGAGAGGGGAAAAGCCATGCAGGCTGCGGCGGACAAAATCAGGGAAAAAGCCCCTGATGGCGAAGCGCCGGGCATGGCGGCGATTATTAATCTTGCCCCCGAAAAAGTTGAGGAGCTTATCAATCAATTAAAGAAAGAGGGCAAAGCCGCGGATCTCTATGCCGCCAATTTTAATTCGAGCCGCCAGACTGTCGTTTCGGGAACCGCCCGGGCCCTTGCGGAGGCTCATGCGTATTTTAAAGAAGCCGGCGCCAAACGGGTACTTCCTTTGGCTGTCGCGGGCCCTTTTCACTCGCCCCTTATGGAAGAAGCGGCCAGGGCCTTTGAAAAGATCCTTGAAAAAACAAATTTTAACCGCCCTGCCCTGCCCTTCTTTTCAAATGTGTCGGGTAAACTTGTTTTGTCCGGGGAAGAAGCAAAAGAGCTGGCTTTGGCGCATATTACTTCACCGGTACGCTGGACAGAGGAAGAAAAGAATATAGCGAACCTGGCGTCTAAAGAAGGCTTCGACTTGTGTCTTGAAGTGGGCCCCGGTAAAGTGTTGCAGGGCTTTTGGCAGGATACAGGTTCCGCCCTCCCCTGCCTTGCCGCAGGTACTGCCCCGGATATTAAAACCCTGGAAGCCGAAAAAAGGAAATAGGTACATGAAACTGACACAAAAAAAGGCATTGATAACCGGAGCTTCCCGGGGCATAGGAAAAGCAATAGCGGGCAGGTTTATTGATGCCGGCGCGGAAGTCTGGGGGCTGGGTACAAAAGAGCCTTTGGATCTTGCCGAAAGAATTGAAAAAGCAAAGGGCCGCCTGCATTGGGCCTCTTTCGACCTTGGCAAACATGAAGAAGCAGAACAATTTATTGAAAGCC
>JAIRLQ010000415.1 GCA_031259345.1 Treponema sp. | reverse complement strand
GGTTCTGTTCCGAGGGGAACTCGTTATATTCTGAGTAGAACTCGTTCTGTTCTGAGTAGAACTCGTTCTATTCCGAGGGGAACGCGTTCTGTTCTGAGGGGAACGCGTTCTGTTCAGAGTAGAACTCGTTCTGTTTTGAGGGGAACGCGTTCTGTTTTGAGGGGAACGTGTTCTGTTCCGAGGGGAATTATCGGCTCTCTGAGGGAGGATAATTCTATTTAGAGTAGAATTATCGGGTCTCTGAGGGAGGATAATTCTGTTCAGAGTAGAATTATCGGGTCTCCGAGAGAGAATAATTCTATTTAGAGCAGAATTATCGGGTCTCCGAGGGAGGATAATTCTGTTCAGAGTAGAATTATCGGGTCTCTGAGGGAGGATAATTCTATTTAGAGAGTAATTATCGGGTCTCTATTATTTTGCGTGTATCATTACAAGGCAGACACCGGCCAGCGTAACGGCGGCGCCCAGCCATTGCAGGGGGGCCAGCCATTCGTGAAGTACAAAGATGCCCGATACTACGGTAATTACCGGTATAAAGTTGATGAACACGGCTGCCGCGGACACGCCCAGGGTTTTGATTGCACGGGCATAAAAAAGATAGGCCAGCGCAGAACAGAAGACGCCCAGAAAGACTGTGTGCAGGATCACGGCGGCATTGACCGCCTGCCAGACAGGCTTTTCAAAAAGGGCGAAAGGCAGGAAGCCCGCAAGGCCTGCCGTACACTGCCAGAAAACTACATAGATGTTACTGCGCCCCCGTTCAAACAGCGGGCGGGTTAGAAAACTGTAGACTACCCAGCACAGCGCCGATCCTGCCAGATAGAGATACCCGGTGATACTGCCGGACATGCTGAACGATACCTGCGCCACAAGCCATACGCCCGCCATCGAGACCGCCGCGCCGAACCACCTGCGAAAGCCTGTTTTGCCCGCTTTTTTTGTTAGTTTGTCAACAAACAACGTTAAGACGGGAATTGACGCGGTGATAATGGCAGCTTCCGAAGCGGGCAGGAGATAAAGGCCGTTGTTCTCGCAAAAAAAATAGAACGTGTCGCCTGCCAACCCCGAAAAAACCAGCAAGGGTATATCTCTTTTGTCCAGCTTTTCGTTTGGGACCAGGCGCCGCTTGATAATAAACAAAAACCCCACGGCCATGGCAAAGCGGAAAAGGCCGAGGGTCATGGGCGGGAATGCGCCAAGCGCGATTTTTGATGAAACAAATGAAAAGCCCCAAAAAAATACGCAGGCGATAGCGGCCAAAACTGCCTTTAACTTTTCAGACATATTTTTGTATCGCCGCTATGCCTGTTTTCCGCAGCAGTGTTTATACTTTTTACCCGAACCGCAGGGGCAGGGATCGTTGCGGCCTACTTTGGGGCCGGTGCGGAACACGGTTTTGGGCACAATGTCGCCGTCAATATACAGCCAGATGCCGTTTTTCTTTTTAAAGCGGGCCTTTTCGTGGTGTATGTCCCTAAGGCCGTCCTTTTCATAGGATGCCTCAAACTCAACGGTGCCTTCTGTATCGCCGGCCCCGCCGGAACTTACAGAAATAATTTTAAGGCCAAGCCATGCGGATCGTTCGCTCCAAGCCCGGGTTTGTTTTTCGTCTATAGAGTCGTTCGCTTCCCTGTCGCAGGTATTAAGGATATAGGGAATGGCATGCGTTACATAGGCGCTGTAGCGGCTGCGCATTAGGGCTTCGGCAGTGGGGGCTTTTTGCGTCCCGCTGATATAAGGCTCGCAGCAGGCGGCATAATCCAACCCTGAACCACAAGGACAACTCTTCATACATATCTCCTATAATAACGCTTTCAAAGCTTCAAGTTCCGGCGGTATCACGGCGGCGTTAGGCTGCCGTTTCATTGTTTCTTTTAACGAAGCCGGAACAGGGACGGCGCCTGTCAGGGGCTCCACGGTTTCGGCAAACTTGGCGGGGTGAGCCGTTGAAAGAACCGCCAGGGGATCATCCTTAAGCCTGCCTGCCCGGACAAGCTTGTCCGCTGCCTTCCAGCCCACCGCGGTGTGGGGGTCTAAAAAATAGCCCCAGGCGGAATGAAGTGCGGCAATGGTTTCACGGGTTTCTTCATCGTTAATGTGTGCCCCCAGAATAAGGCCGCGCATTTCTTCCAGTGAAAAATGGGCAGCCATGCGCTCGAAGTTACTGGGCGCGCCTACATCCATTGCGTTAGACAAAGTAGCCTGAGAAAGCCGCGCCTTGTACTCCCCCGACTCAAGATAATCCGGCACTGTTTTATTGATGTTGGTGGCGGCGATAAAGCGCGCGATGGGGGCGCCCATTTTATAGGCATAAAGCCCGGCAGTTAAATTCCCAAAATTGCCCGAAGGCACACAAAGCGTAACAGGAACGCCGGGCCGCAATATAAAGTTTTCCTCGCCCAATGGGCGGCCAGGCGGATGGGCCCGGGGAGTCGCTTCGCCATCGGGATCAAGCTTTCCCGCAAGGGCGCGTCCGGCGGCGGCGGCGTAATACACCGCCTGGGGGACAAGCCGGGAAATGTTGATTGAATTGGCTGACGAAAGTTCCAGACGTTTGCGTAAAGATTCGTCGCCAAAAGCCTCTTTTACCAGACGCTGACAATCATCAAAGCTGCCCTCTACGGCGATGGCGCTGATGTTGCCGCCCAGGCCCGCAATCTGCCGCTCCTGCAAGGGCGAGACCCGCCCCCTGGGATAAAGTACCGTAACGCTGATGCCTTCGACGCCAAAGAAGCCGTCGGCCACCGCGCCCCCTGTATCCCCCGAAGTGGCTACCAAAATTTTAAGAGGCCGGTCTTCGTTACGCCTGAGGTACGAAAAAGCGCGGGCCATAAAGCGCGCGCCAAAATCTTTAAAAGCCGCGGTAGGCCCATGAAAAAGTTCCAGCACCAGCCTGTTACCAACTCCTACCAGAGGCGCGGTAAAGGGATAGGCATGGTGTACGATTTCTTCAAGCGCACTACCGGGGATTTCCCGGTCCACCCAGGGCTTAATGGTCTCGAAGGCAATATCCGGGTACGCCATTGAGCCCAGGGATGATTTTACCGCCGCCGGATATTCCGGAATTTCTGCGGGGATATAAAGGCCGCCGTCTGGGGCAAGCCCCGAAAGGGCGGCGGCGGCAAAAGTTACCGCTTCTTTTTTGTTCCGAGTACTGTAATAACGCATTTATTTCCTCAATTTCCCCCGGAGACGGCGGCGGTTTTTTCTGTTCTCTTTTTTTTCTTCCATTCTTTCTTCCGCCGCGGAAACCCGCATTTCTTCCGTTGATAGATAAAGGCGTATCGCTTCACGGTGGGGAAGGCGCGACGCGACAACAGCCCAGACAATGCCGGCGACAATCATTATAAAACAAAGAATTTGCCCGGTAGAAAAACACAAGAGCGGATGCGCAAGCGCCGGGGGTAAATCATTTTTTACCAACTGGATACGGTACCCCAAATCGGCATCGGGCTCCCGAAAGTATTCAATGAAAAAACGGACAAGGCCGTAACCCATAAGGTAGAGGGAAATCAAAAACCCTTTAAAGGGTTTTCGGTTTCTGAAAAACCAAATTACAGCCCAAAGAAATACCCCTTCAAAAAGGGCTTCGTAAAGCTGGGACGGATGGCGCGGAAAACTGAGGGCGCCCCCCGGCCCGCTAAGGCCCGTAAGCCCCAGCCTTTCCGCACCGTTCCGGATGGCCTCGAAATTTACATCCGAAGGAAGGATAGCCCCCCGCAGAGGCGCGTCTTTGGTCGCAAAGATCATCCCCAGGGGGCTCGCGGTAATTCTGCCGTATAATTCGCCGTTAATAAAATTGCCTAAGCGTCCAAAGGTGTAGCCAAGGGGGATGGAAGCGGCGAACATATCGCCTGTTTCGCGGTAATCAAATTTCTTTTTATGCGAATAGACCAGAATGGCAATAAGGCCGCCAATGACGCCGCCGTGGTAACTCATACCCTGAAAGCCTGTAAAAACGCCGTTTCTAAAAGGCCAAAAGACAAGCCAGGGGGCTCTGATATATCTGTCTTCGCTCTCGTACACAATGGTAGAAAAAATCCGGGCTCCCAAAACCAGCGCAAGAATGCCCCAAAAAAAGAGGCCCGAAAGTTCATCCTCTGTCATGGGGAAACGGCGCTCACGCACCTGGCGGCGGTATACAACGAACGCCACGGCAAAAGCTACAATATACATCAACCCATACCAGCGTATGGGAAGACCAGGAATTATTTCGGGTTTTAGCCATGAAGGGAAATTAATTGATAATAGCATGATTCCTCTCTACTCCAGGTGCCGCTCTTTTATTCTCCCCGATTCCCTGTCAAAATAAAACACAACGCGGCTTCGGGTCTGATGTACTTCATAATACCGGTCATGGCTTTCTATAACCACCCCCGGATAGACGCTGCCCCGGACAGTTACCAGAGAATTGTAGTGTTCCTCAAATTTTTCCCGTAACGTAAAAACTTTTAGATTATACTGTTCCAGGAGCTTTAAAAGCTTAACTTTTTCCGTCCGGGCTTTTGCGAGGCCTTCGGGCACTTTAAGCAGGGCTTTAATGCGTTCTTCAATTTTGGCAAGTTCAACTTTTACTTTGTTGATTTCTTCTTCCATGGCGCCAATTTGATCTTTAAGAAGATAATCCTGGCCAAACGAAATTTCCGTACGGCCGCCGCCTTCGGCGCCGATATTCGCCGCGTCAATGCCGTCCCGGGCCTGACATACCCCGCCCAGAAGTTTGCCGTTTTCGGCTTCTATCGTAAACTTTCCGTTTGTTTTGATGAACGAAAGGACTGCCCCGTTTTTCAGCGTGATACCGTCCACTGCCATAAGGGTGGCCTTTTCCGAAAAAGCCGCCTCAATACATGAACGGGCGCGGACAACCCCTTTGCCGCCGCCCCGGATGCCCCCCGAAATTACTGCCTTGCCGCCCGCGGAAACAAGCGCTGCCTCGGCAGTTCCCGCAACAATCACGTTAAGCCCGCCTATAACCGCAAAGCCCGGCAGTACCTTTCCTAATATCCTGAGTTCCCCGGAAAATTTTATGTTCCCCGTAGCGGGCCCTACATCGCCTTTTATTTCCCTAAGGGAAGAAACCTTGAGCGCTTTGCCGTCGAAGGAACATTCGCCGGGGCGGACGGCAATCAGACGCGTTCCTCCATTAGGAAGGGCTTTTTCTTTTA
>JAIRLQ010000398.1 GCA_031259345.1 Treponema sp. | reverse complement strand
GTTATAACACCAAATATCGTACAGGTACTCATTGATATTTATATGATTGGTAAAGATCTTTGCCATCACCAGGTAATTGAGAATAGGCGGATTTTCCTGAAAGGCGGCATCCGAGAATTCGGAAGATGAAAGAATCTGAAAGGCCATCTGATTTAGACTGTTTATTTTAAGATCCAGGTATTCAAAAGTAAAATCCATGCTTTCAGCGGCTTTTTCAATTAATTGTTCGGTATAACCGGTCAGAAAAATGGTTTTATAAAGCAAGCTAAAGACCACTATGGGCAGGATCAGGCAAAAACTGTAGGAAAACAGATATTTTAAAAAGGAATGGGAACTTAGGCTTTTTTTCATAAGACAACTCCTCGTACAGGTTCCAAACAGTTTTCAGAATACCATAAAAGAACACTCCGGTAAATACGCAATATTTGAATTATTACCTTTCTTTGAATAGAGAGCCTCAAGGTTCACATATTCAAATAAAGATAATTAAAATCAAAAAGTGCTTGTATGCAGAGCCAAACACCTCTCTTACAATGGACTTGTTTGAAAAATCCGGACGATTCGTCCGGACAAGGAGGCGTGATGACGGTGAAAATTGATGATCTGACCAAGCAGGTACGGAAAACCTACGAACTTTATCTGTTCCTTGTCCCGGCGGTGGTTTTTTATATCCTTTTCAAATATATGCCCATTTACGGGCTTCAAATAGCCTTCCGGGACTTTTCCCCGGTTTTCGGTTTTTGGAAAAGCCCCTGGGTGGGACTGGATAACTTCCGCCGGTTCTTTAATGCGGCGGACTGGCGTAACGTCATAAAAAATACCCTGGCGGTGAATCTATTCAGCCTCCTTATCGGGTTTCCGGTGCCTATCATCCTGGCCCTCATGCTCCACCATACGGGGAATACAGCCTTCAAAAAGACGGTACAGATGGTTACCTACGCGCCTTACTTTATCTCCAATGTAGTTCTGGTGGGAATGATCTACGTCCTCTTTTCCCCCAGCTCGGGGATTGTCAACACCCTCCTGACCAAGCTGGGCCATGATCCTGTCTTTTTTATGGGCCGCCGGGAGTTTTTTGTCCCAATGTACGTGGGATCAGGAATATGGCAGGGGGCGGGCTGGTCCGCGGTAGTGTATATGGCGGCCCTCTCGGGGGTGAACCCGGAACTCCATGAATCGGCCCTGATTGACGGAGCCAATAAACTCCAGCGGGTATGCCACGTGGATATCCCCTCCATACTGCCGGCGATCATTACCATGTTTCTCCTCCGGGTGGGGCATCTCTTTTCCGTTGGTTTTGACAAGGTTTTCCTCATGCAGAATCCGATAAACCTGACCGCCTCGGAGGTGATATCCACCTTCACCTATAAACGAGGCATTCTGGACGGAGATTTTAGTTTTTCTACCGCCGTGGGCTTCATGGAATCAAGCATAAATTTTGCGCTGCTCGCCTTCTTTAACAAAATAGCAAAACTGCTTACTGGTTCCGGCCTTTGGTAACGGCGTCTGAAAGGAGTTATCATGGTTTTAAAAAATATCCCATGGGGAAAAAGAACTATCAAACCCGCCCTGTCCGATAAATTATTTGATTTGGCGATCTACTTTCTCTTGGGTCTGGCCCTGGCAGCGGTACTGTATCCTCTATATTTTATGAGCATCGCCTCTATAAGTGAACCTAACGCGCTATACCAGGGCCGGGTAATCTTCCTTCCTAAGGATATTACTTATCTGGGTTACCAGCGGATTTTTTCCAACACGGTTATCTTCCGCAGTTACATCAATTCGATAACCTACACCCTTGCGGGGGTACTGGTAAGCCTTGTCCTTACCATTCCCACCGCTTTTGCCTTGTCCCGGCCCGAATTGCCGGGCCGGGCCGTCATCCTCAAGCTGATGATCTTCACCATGTATTTTTACGGCGGTATGGTTCCCCTCTATATTGTGGTTCGGGGCTTCCGGCTGCTCAACACCATGTGGGCACTCATCCTTCCCACGGCGATTGTTACCTACAATCTTATCGTGGCCCGATCCTTTTACATTTCCATGATCCCCGGCGAACTCTTCGAAGCCTCGGTGCTGGACGGCTGCAATTACACCAAATTCTTTTTTTATATTGTCCTGCCTCTTTCCAAGGCTATCATCGCGGTGATGGTTCTGTTTTACGCGACCAAGATGTGGAACGGCTTTATGGACGCCCTTATCTATCTGAACAGTGAAAATAAATTTCCCCTCCAGTTGGTATTGCGAAATATTCTGCTCCAAAGCCAGGCCCTGACCCTGCTTGACGATTCCACGGCGGTGGCCGAACAGCAGAAGGCCACGGAACTCATTAAATACGGGGTGGTGGTAGTGGCAAGCCTGCCTATGCTTTGCCTCTATCCCTTCATTCAAAAACATTTTGTATCCGGCGTCATGATAGGGGCGGTTAAAGGGTAACAACCGGTCTTTATAGAACCGGCTGAAATAAACGGGGCTTTCCGGCCCATCCGGAAAGTTATTTTGAAACCCAGGAGGTTTGTATGAAAAAATTAATATCGGTTTTGATCTGCCTAACCCTATCGACCATGGCCTTTGCCGGTGGTACGCAGGGCGGCGCCGCTCCTTCCTCCGCGACGCCGGGAGGGCCGGTGGAATTCTCCGTAACCTTTCTCAAGAATGACTGGCACGGGGATCCGAACAATATGGCGATCATGCAGAAACTTGAGAAAGAGGCGAATGTAAAGATCCGCTGGGATGTATACCCTAACGCCACCTGGGGAGAAAAGAAAAATTTACTCCTCAACAGCGGGGATCTTCCGGATGTGTTTTATATGAATGCGGTTAACAACAATGATATTGAACGCTACGGCCCCCAGGGGCTTTTTGTAGATCTTACCCAACTGGTCGGACAGTACGCTCCAAGGCTCCAAAAGGCCTTTGACCGTATCCCCGCCTACAAGTCTCTGTGCATCAGCCCCACCAACGGAAAGATGTACACTATTGCCCGGGCCGCCGAACGCCCCGCCAATACACTGGTAGGGCAGATGTACTTCTACAAACCCTGGCTTGACAAACTGGGTCTTAAAGTGCCCGCCACCTACCAGGAATTCTATACGGTTCTTAAGGCTTTTAAAACCCGGGACCCCAATGGGAACGGTAGGGCCGATGAGCTTCCCTTCGTTTTTAGTAATGGGGAATATACCTACAGTATCACCCAGCTCTTCGCCATGTTCGGGTACGGCTATGGAGGCATGATAGCCCGGAACGGGGGGAACTTTTTCAACAATGTAGATGGGA
>JAIRLQ010000391.1 GCA_031259345.1 Treponema sp. | reverse complement strand
AAATGAATCATGGGGCGGGCTATTTTTATGCCCTGGAGGTCGCTCATTTTTGAAAGGTCTGAATAATCCAGGGGATTAATAACATCCAGGGGGCCAAAGCTGTCGGCTTTGCCCCAGCTAAGTTTTCGTATGCCCGCCTCGACATTTACAGGGCCAAAGTAGGCCCGTAAATATGCCTCGTCAATGCTGACAGGCGAAGCGGACCTGTCAAAAACCGGGGCAAGTTTTAAATTGATAATGGCGTCTGCCGCCGTCCCGCTTGCGGAAAAATTAAGTTCCCCGGAAAATATATCCCCCAGCTCCATGTTTTTTATGGCCCCGGCGGAATTCATTTCGTCATAAAAGCCCATAATCTCCGCAGATATTTCCCCGGATATTTTTACCCCTAAGGCTGAAACGGCTGCCGTACCGCTTTCTCCAAAACCGGAATCAAAACTAAAATCATTTGAACTTTCATCATCAAAAGTGAATTCCTGAGAAAAAGCAAAGCCTTTAATTAACAAAAATACAATTACCGTCCAGTTTAATTTTTTCATGCCGCTATCTCGATCTTCCTGTTGCAAGGAAATCGGGGGTAAAGACCCCTTCGGGTATTTCGCCGTCGTATTTAATTGCCTCTATATTGATGGCCGTGGAAGTTTTTTCCGCCAGGGTGCTCATCTTTGTTACCATGGGGGTAAGGCGGCCCTGAATCTCTTTTAGTTCAAGTATTTCAAGAAGCTTTACCAGGACGCCTTTTTTATCGTAAAGTTCAACTTTATAGTTAACAAAATTCGATTTATCAATGTATTGAACCATTTTTGAATACTGATAACCCGAATTTTTTGGCGTAGATTCAATTACATAACAATCCTTCCCGTTTACTTTGTCTTCCCTGACAATTTTATGGTTATCAAGATCCGTGTTCCTGTCCTGGGAAGAAATGTCATCGTAAGAAAAATCTGTTTCCACAAAACGTCCCGAACCGCCCTGAGAATCAATACGCCTGACCTTGCTCTGGGCAGGAAGAAAAATCCAGCGGTCATCGTTTTTCCCGGCATTCTCTATGGTAAGAAAGCGCGTGCCGGCCACCGAAGCGGGTGAGCCAAAGACTACTACCGAACGGTTATTCCCTTTGGCGTCATCTTTGGAATACTGAATCATGGCGCGCTCGCTTGTTTTTCCGTCTTTTTCGGTGATAACCATTTTGGAACGTGTTTGAACCGAAGACGCCTCTATGCGCTTCCGTGATTTTTCAACAACAGAAGCCGCGTCTTGTGAAACAGCAAACCCTGCCATGGCAATTAACAACACTAAGGCAATAATTGTTTTTTTAACCATTGGAAATCTCCTTATAAATAAACTTTGGTTTAATAAGTGAAAGCAGCGCGGGTATTACCGTAAGGCTGATAATGGCGCTGGTTGCCATAGTTAAAGCAATTAAAATCCCAAGGTCTTTAAGCATAACAAACTGCGAAAATGTAAGCACCGCAAAACCCGCGCCCACTGATATGGCATTTATTAAAATAGCTTTGCCCGAAACAGCAAAGGTACGCCGTAAAAAGTCCCCGGCCGCGCCGCCTGTAAGATATTCCCGCTTATAAGCTTCCATATAGTGAATGGTGTAATCAATACCTATACCTACAGAAACGCTTGCCACCATGGAAGTACCAAGGTTAAGTTTTATTCCAAGAAAACCCATAACCGCAAAATTAATTATTATGGTAATGGAAAGGGGCGCAATCCCGATTATTCCCGCTATAGCCGATTTATTTGAAAACGAGACAATTAAAAACACTATTAGTATGGAAATAATTACCGAAGTTAACTGGGATTGAACAACCAGCCGGTTAAGGGAACTTTCTACCAGCGCGCTGCCGCCGACTACCGTTTTAATTTCCGGCGGAAAATTGGCAGCTATATATTTATTAATCGCGTTCACCGCCCGGCTTGTGTCATCATCGCCCAGTGTTTTAAGCTGTATCACGCTTTTAATAGCAGTGGGCTCAAGACCGTCATTTGCATAGGCGCCAATGTCCCCGGAAAGCAAAAAAAGATAATTGGAAACCAGCTTCTGCAATTCTTCGGGGCTGGACTTTCCGTAACGCGCCGGGTCGGCAGGTATTTCATAATAAGCCGCTCCCCGGTAATTAAGCAGCCTTTCCGCCTGCCGGACAAGTTCCCCGGCGTCCATAGTTCTGTTTCCGCCGGAAGAAACCGCCCGATTTAGAAGCTCAATTAATTCAACATCGGTAAAGCTTTTTTCTTCCCGTCCTTTTGTCTCCGCTTCCGCGGTATCCGCTTCCGTTACAGCGGTCAAATCATCATCTGCAAACGTTCCAAAGCTGCCAAAGTCATCAAAGCCTTCACCTGAAAAAGCTGAATCCCAAAAACTGTCCCCCTCGTACAAAGCGCCGTCATCCTGAGTTGGTTTAATTCCTTCGGGACTTTCGGCAACATTTAAAACCTGGTTCATCCGTTTAACCAAATCGGTAAAGCCCATAACCTTGCCGACTTCGCTTACGTTCTTTTCGAGGTAGGACGCCAGGCCGTCCATTGCCAAAAGGGAAGCAGGCATAAGAAGGGTCTCGGCGCTGTCTGCCGTGGCAGCCACGCTTACGATTTTTGAGCCTCCGAATTTTTCCCTTATAAAACGATCGGAACGGGAAATATCGGTTGTGGTTTTAAAATATTCTATAAATACATTGTCAATAATAACTTTGCTTATGCCGTAAACCGAAATCAAAACCAAAGCGGCGGCGCAAAAAATAACCACCCCCCGCTTTTTGCTAATAGCAAAAAAGAAATTTGCCGCTCCCCTTTCAAGGCCGCCGCCTTTTGCCGGAGGGAAAGCTTCGGCCTTTGGCCCGTGAGGAGTTTCTGCGGAAGTATTAAAAACGGCCTTATGCCGCGGCCCCCGCAATAAAAGCAGGGCGGGAATCAGGGTAACCGCAACGATAAAAGACGCCAATACCCCAAAACTTGCAAAAAATCCAAACTCCCTTATGGGAAGCACCGATGTAAAACAAAAAGAAACAAAACCCGCAAAAGTGGTTAAGGCCGCCAGAAACACCGCCTTCCCGATTTTCCGCAAAAGCGTAAGTATAATTTCCCGGTGTTTATCTTTTGATATTTCTTCTTTTAAATTTACATCTTCAAGGTAATGGGTTACCACATGGATACCGTAGGCGGATCCTACCGCCGCAAGGATAACCGGCAGCACTGTGGAAATTACCGAAAGCTTTATCCCAAAAAGGGGCATTGCCCCTATGGACCAAATTACCGCAACAGCGACTGTCAAAACCGGCAGTAATACCGCGGAAAGACGGTGAAAAGAAAAAAACAAAACAAGAACAACTACCAGAAAAACCAGGGGGATCATAATTTTTAAATCTGTCTGCATCGCCTCGTTTATGGTAGCGCTGATTATGGGGATACCGGTTACATATACTTTCGCATGACCGGCAAACATTTCCCTGGCAATGTTGCGTATCCGGATAAAGCTGTCAATTGCCTCAGGTCTGCTTGCTTCCTCATCACTTAAATCCAGGGGAACCAGAATTTGGGTAGAAGTAAAATCATCCGAAACAAGAGAGCGGCGGTACATGTCCCAGGAAAGTATCTTTTGTTTTAATTCGGCAATTTCCGCGGGAGAAGCGGAAAAATCTTCCGGTAAAAGCTTTTCTACCCTGATAATGTCGTCGTCGCCTGAAATATAATCTGCCGAAGCCAAAGAAGTTACCGTATTGGTAATTTCTATTTCTTCCATACGGCTGACAAAATCCCGAATACGGTTAAGGAAAACCGGCTCGAACACGTCGCCATATTCCCGCTCCAGTCCAACCAGAATAAACACTGAACTGCCAAAGGTACTGTCAATAAAAGCCGAAGTCAATCTGGCTTTGTCATCTTCGGGCACAAAACGGATATTATTATTGTCCAGTTCCGCCCTTGGAATCTGAAAGGCGAAAAACGCCGTAATAATGCTTATGACAATTACAATAATGAGGGGATGTTTAAAAAAAGTATCAAGATTATACTTGTTTTTTGGATTCGTATTCATTTGATACCAGTTTATTGGAATTTACCGGAAAAGTCAAACTGTTATACCCCACCCCTTGACGACAGTAAAATTTGTGATATATTAAATTTAAGTGAAATCCATAATAATCTTTAGCCTTTGCCTTACCCTGTTTTTAAACGCCTGTAAGTCAAACCCTGCAGAAAACATGCGTTATTCCGCAGACAAACCGGAGGGCGGCAACACCGGAGAATTTGTGGACGGAGACCAACCGGCTTCCCTTTACCGGCAAGTTCCAC
>JAIRLQ010000520.1 GCA_031259345.1 Treponema sp. | reverse complement strand
ATATGGTGTTCGTTTTGCACCGTGTCAATATTGTCCGCCGCAAGCATTTTTTCGATCCTTTCCCGCGAGGACTCGTCAAGTCCGGCGCCGTTATCGGAGACCGTCAGCACCACCGTTTCGCCGGTATCTTCGTACAGGGATATGGTTATTCTGCCCTTGTAATTTCTATTTCTCAGTCCGTGAAGCAGGCTGTTTTCCACTATGGGCTGCAGAATGAAACTGGGCATTTCAACTTCAAGGAGCGTTTTATCAATATTGAATTCGATTTGAAGATCCGGATAACGAAAACGGACAAGTTCCAGATATACTTTTATCAAATTCAATTCTTTTTCTATTAACACAAACTGCGCCGAGGTTTCCATATTATTGCGAAAGAAATCAACGAGGAGCATGATCATATCCGCCACATTCTGATTCCCGGCAAGGGCGGCCCTGATTCGTATGTTGTCCAGCGTATTGTACAAAAAGTGCGGATTGATCTGGGAAAAAAGAAAGCGAAGCTGTGTTTCTTTTTGCTTTAACTGTATGTTTTTTATTTCTATTGTCTTTTCATATTCAAGAAATATCAGGTCCTTTATCGTGGTGATCATTGAATTGAAAGATTCTGTAAGGACCCCCGCCTCGTCGTCGCTGTCCACCGGCAGGGGGGGGCATATATTTCCCCGGGAAAATTTTGCCATGGTTTCAGAGAGGAGGAGGAGGGGACGTACCGCGTTGTTTGTGTATTTCCTGGTGAGGATGATAACGGTAAAGACAGCCGCGGCAAAGAGCGATACGAATATAAGGCACAGATTCACGGTATGGCGGTAAATATAGGACAGCGGCACAAAGGCCGCAAGGGTTATGCCGGAATAGGACGAAGTTTGAAAGGAAACAAGGGAGCGAGTACCCTGAAAAACATCGGTATAAGTTCCCTGTGGGCCAAAGGTATCGGATTGTATACGATTATAGATCGTATTGATATTTTTTAACACAAAAGATGCGTCGTCACTGTACATCACCGTTCCGTCGTCCACATAGAGCATAAAGGAAAAGCGGGAAAAAGAAAAATCCGTCATGGTTTCCTTGAGGACGGATACCGGTGAAACGAGGGCTATGTAGCCTATTCTTTCATTTGGCAGGAAGGTCTTTACCTCCCTGATTATATAGATACAGGTGTCTGAATAGGGGCTGAGGCTCGACCGTACCCATAAAAAATCGGGCTGCCCTGAAATGAATATACGATAATTTTGGTCGCCGGAAGGCGGACGGGCCGCTATGATTTTCATCAGATCTATAAAAGATGCGATATCATAATCCGTTTTGAGGATGTAATTCTGCTGATGCTGGTAAAAGACCAGATCCTTTTCGTTAAAAAGATACACCCCTTCAATATCCTTGCGGAGGCTTATCAGGCTGGTATAAAGCCCCCGCAGAAAGTTAAGGCTTTCTGTTTTACGGCCTTCACTGTAGTGATCAATGTTTTGCAGTATGTCCTGTGTTGTCTGGTCGGAAAAAGCGATAAGTGAAACCCGGGCCATGTCTTTCAGTTTATTGTCCACCATGACCAGGGCGGAACGTATATAAATTTCCATGATCCGCTTTTCTTCCAGAATGAAAAACATAGAACTGACAAAGGCGGTAATGATCCCAACCGACAGAAATACCGTAATAACCAGCAGACTGTTCACAAAGGTGATTTTCCCGGCAAGGCTTTTTTTCAGGCGCGAACGGATCTTTTTAAACATAATCATCGGGACTATCCTTTTATTGCTCCCGCCGACAGACCCTTGATAAGAAATTTCTGGGCGCCTATATAAAAGAGGGCAATGGGGAGCAGGCAAATCACCAGGCTTGCGTACATCACCTCTATGGGATATGTGGCGGCTACCGTCTGGACAAAACGCAGGGGAACAACGGAGATGGGCTGTAACCTCGGCCTGTTGATAAAGGTCATGCCCATTTGGAGTTCGTTCCACGCGGCAAGGAAGGTCTGGATAAGCACGATAGAAAGGCCGGGCACGCTGATGGGCATCATGATCCTGAAATAGATCCCAAAGGTATTTGCCCCGTCTATGGTTGCCGCTTCCATAAGTTCCCGGGGAAAGGAATCAAAAAAATTTTTAAGGATTAAGAGGTTAAACACGGCGTTTAAAGTGACGTAGGGAAATATCAGCGCCCAGGGAGAATTGATAAGACGAAGCCCCCGGACGATAAAAAACAGGGGGAAAAGAATGGCCGCGGTGGGGATCATCATGGCGGAAAGGAGGATGAAGTAGATCAGCTTTTTGCCGGGAAAATTCAGTTTTGAAAACGCAAAGGCCGCCATGGAGGTCACCATGGCAACCAGGAACATGGTCCCGAAGACGACAAGGACGCTTGTCCTGAAGTTGGGAAGAATGTCAACTTCCCTGAACACCCTGAGGTAGTTTCCCAAACCGTTATTCCTCAGGGACTTTGAGATCATCACTCCAAGGGGATACATCAGGATGACACAAAAAACAACGCAGGCCGCATGCCCTGTGGCTAAAAACAAACGCGATCTTTTCATGGTAAGTTTACACTCTTTCCTTTTCGTTTTTGTTGTACAGTTTCATCTGTACCCCGGTGATAACAAGGGCGATCATGAACATGAGAATTACCAGCGCCGACGATCCCCCCTGATCAAAAAGGTCAAAGGATTTCTGATATATATACGTTGAAAAGAATTCCGTGGCGTGGTTGGGACCGCCTTTGGTCAGAATGTAGGGAAGATCAAAACATTTAAGGCTTCCCAGGATTCCCAGAATGGCAAGGGTAAAATGGGCGCCCCGCAGCATGGGAAAACTGATACGGAAAAACTGCTGAACCTGACCGGCCCCGTCTATGGTTGCCGCTTCGTAAACATCTTCGGGGATGTTGAGCATGTTGGCATAGTACACAAGCATACTGTACCCGGTCCATTGCCAGATATTTATGCCGGTTATCGAAACCAGCGCCCATCGGGGAAGGGCAAGCCACTGTTGCGCCAAAAAACCAAGCCCCGCGGAGCGCAGCAGGGTATTCAGATCTCCCAGATTAGTTTCAAGGATCTTTGAAAAGATGCTTCCTATTATGGCCGGAGTGGCGACCACCGGCAAATAAATGAGGGTCCGGTACAGGCCGGAAAAATTCAGATTTCTAAAAAAATAGGTGGCAAAGATCATCCCCAGAAAAGCCTGAATCACAATGGTCAGCGTCGCGAAGATGATAAAATTCCGTAAAATGATTAGCAGGACCGGATCGGTAAAGAGTTTCCGGTAATTTGAAAAACCGGTAAACATTCGCTCCAGGTCAATGCCGTTCCATTCATGAAAACTGATAAATACATTAAAAAAAACGGGGTACACGATAAATATCAGGAAAAGGATCACCAGGGGTGCGATAAAAAGGTATCCCGAATAATGGTACTTCCGCATTTAAAGACTCCTGAATTTTTGTATTGAGGCGCGGAAGAATCCCCCGCGCCTGATTTCCGGCGTTTTTCAGTACTTCCTTAACGTTTTGTGCTTTGTGAAACCCGCTCAATTGCCGTGGCCGCCTGGGCCGGCGTAACCTGATTCAGCGCCAAGGCCTTGAGGTTGTCGGCGATTGCCTGCTTGAGCTCGGGATAGGGGTTCTCCCGGTAACCTGCCACGTTGTTCTGTCCCCAGTCCACAACGGCGTTGAAGGCCTGTCTTCCCAGATCGCTTACCGGCGCGGTGAATTTGATCGTCGTCAGGGACGGGAAATACTCAAGCTTGTTGATAAGGAAGTTCTGCCCGTCCTGAATCATGGCGGCGATAAAACGCCAGGCCGCTTCGGGGTTTTTGCTGTTTTTATTGAGACACACCACTACGTCAACCGAAGAAGTAAGGGGAGCCGCCTTTCCGTCATTGTTCCAGTCCAGGCGGAAGGGCACAAATTCATGGGTACCATCGTTAAAGTTCTGGTAAATCGCCTGGTTGGGATTGAGAAAAGACGCGATTTCCCAGGAGCCGTTGAAAAAGACGGGAACCTTTCCCTCGGTGTGAAAGAGATCAGTCGTGTCGTTGTACATATTCACCCCCAGGGCTCCGTCCTGGACTATGGACTCGGTGAAAAGAAGCTGCCAGATACTGAAGGACTCAACAATATCCGGATCGGTAAAGGCGGTTTTTCCGTCAATGGCCGCATAGAGTTTCGCTGGATTAATGTCGTTGGCGATGTTCATCCAGGTATCCAGGTTGATCCAGTCGTCCTTCGCGCCGATGACTACGGGCAGATCGCCCCTTGAACGCAGGACCTTTGACACATTGCGGAGCTCATCAAGGTTTTTGGGAACCTGGAGTCCGTATTTGGAAAGCCAAAGCCGGTCCGCCCACAGAAGGCCCGCATAGGTGATCCCCAGGGGCATACCGTAATACTTGCCCTGCTCGCTGAGAAGACTTTGGGCAAAGGAACTCACATCCGCCGGCCAGTTGGCCCATTCTTTTTTGGCATAGTGGGTGAGTTCGGTAAGGAAATTATGAAATTCCG
>JAIRLQ010000211.1 GCA_031259345.1 Treponema sp. | reverse complement strand
TTTTGGAACAGGCTTTTGGAGAAAATTGCTAATTCTTTATGGGTTTAGCATTTGCGGTTTATCCAATTTTCTCCAGGGGTAAGAAGCTGTTCCAAAACTGAAGTTTTGGAACAGCCTATGTAGTAAAGATACTAAAATCCCCCCGGTCCGGGGCAAGACGCCCCCATAAATTAAGGATGAGAAATGAAGAATTTAACCATCAGCCCACGAGGGGATGCCATCTGTTCCCCAGCCGAATAACAAGGCAAAATTATCATTAAAGACCTCCCGTATATTGTGGAGATGCCGGCGCATAGCCTGTTCCGCCTGTTTGGGGTCCCGAACCTTAAAGGCGTCGAACAACGCAAGATGTTCTTTAAAAGACTGGTCGCTCCGCCCGGGTACCAATATAGTTCTCGTGTTATATTTGAGCATCTGATTTTTAAGATTGATTACCAGATCTACCGCCAGAATATTGGGACAAGAGGCATAGATAAGTTCATGAAACTTCTGATTATATTGCGAGTAGGCGAGAAGGTTATTTTCGTCCTTGTATTCTTTCATACTATCCAGGATTTGCTTTAATTGGGCGAGCTGTTCATCGGTGATGTTTTCTGCCGCCTTACGGGTAATAAATCCCTCCAATTCTTCGCGAAGCTCCAAAAATTGGAGAACCTCATCTAGAGAAAAAGACCGAACCTTTGCACCCTTGTTCGGTTCTATGGTGATATACCGATCCCGTTCAAGCATGAGCAGCGCTTTTTTAACGGTATTACGGCTGACCCTATACTGCTGAGACAGATCCCCTTCCCGCAAATTTGTTCCCGGGGCAAACTGCCCTTTGGTAATGCGCAACTTCATATCCCCATAGACACTTTGAGTATTATGTGTAAGCGTCATAATTCTCCTGTAACTCCTCCGATCCTTGTCCTTAAACTCCAATGTTCTTTAATGAGCAGCATTGTTCAACAATCACTTTGCCTTTTAGCTTAGCTTATCATGTTTTATCTGTCAATGAGATATAAATCGATAGCCCCGATTTCAAAATTTAGTCGATTTCAAGACTTGGGATATGAAAAATTTTCGTAAAAAATTTTGAAAAAAAACTTGACAAGTTCTATACCTCGTGATAAAGTAAGATCGTTAACAGATATTGTTTAACAATAATGTTAATCAAATTGGAGGAGCATTTTGAAAGACCTGGTTAAAGGGGCCTATGATCTGCATATCCACTCGGCGCCGGATATATTGCCCCGGTTGATGGATGATATAGAGATGGCCCAGAGGATTATTGCCTGCGATATGGCTGGGTATGTTATCAAATCCCATTATTTCTGTACTGCTGAACGGGCTGCCCTGATTAACACGCTGTTTCCGCAATGCCATGCGGTCGGGGCTATCACTCTGAACAGTTCTGTAGGGGGTATTAACCCCGCCGCTGTGGAAATGGCCGCCCGGGCAGGGGCAAAGATGGTTTGGTTCCCCACGAGTGATTCCAGGCATGAACAGGATCATGTGTTTAATGGCGGCCCGGGCACGAAGATGCCTTATTGGGCGCAGATCGTTATTCAGCTTAAAGAAGAAGGGATCAGCAATCCTGTCATTGATATTTTGGAAAATGGCCGCTTAATAGATGCGGTTTATGAGGTTATTGATATCATCGCGAAAAAAGACATTATTTTGGCGACCAGTCATATTTCCCATAAGGAGGCCTTTGCGCTGGTTAAGGCAGCCCATGAGCGGGGGGTCAAAAAAATAATTATTACCCATGTGGATTTTCCAACCACATTCTACACCGTTGATGAGCAGCTTGAACTGGCGAAGTACGGGGCGATCATGGAACATTGTTATACTACGTGGGCTACCGGTAAAGTTCAACTTGAAACTGCCCTGGAGCAGATCAGGTCCCTGGGCGCTGACAGGGTAATTATATCGACCGATCTGGGACAAAAGAATGCGTTATATCCCGATGAAGGCTTGACGGCTTATGCGGCCAAACTTTGCGAACATGGTTTTACCGCCGCCGACATCCATAAAATGGTGGCGGACAATCCGGCGGCGCTTATTGCCTAATCGGATCAAAAAACTATCATTGAGGAGGAATTATGATTAACGGGAAGAGTATGTTAGTCGTCAGCGCCCATGCCGCCGATTATGTCTGGAGAAGCGGCGGAACCATTGCTAAATATATAGCAGAAGGGGCGAAGGTGTATATAACAGTCCTTTCTTTTGGAATCCGGGGGGAGTCTAATGATCTGTGGAAACAGGAGGGGGCTACTGTTGAGCGTGTCAGGAATATTCGAAGGGAAGAAACCTTGAAGGCTTCGGAGATATTGGGAATCAGGGAAATTGAATTCTGGGATCTTCGAGATTATCCTATTGAATTGACAACTGAACACGAGGAACGGCTGGTCCGCAAGATTCGCGAAATACGGCCTGATATTATCCTGACCCATGACAAGTTTGATGTCCTTAACCCTGATCATAACCGGGTCAGTGAATTTGTAGTCCGCTGTAGTATTATGAGCAATTCCGCGGGAGTACAGCTCGAGGGAACCAATGTAACAAAACAGATGAGGCTATTTGGTTTTGAGCCCCATCAGACTGAATTGAGTCATTATATGCCTGGGTCCTTTATCGATATTACCCCGGTATATGAAAAGAAGGTCGCCGCCATGAAATGTTTTCAGGCACAGAAGCATTTGATAGAGTATTATAGCGAACGGGCTTTTATGCGTGGAAACCACGCGGCACGGATTAGTGGAAATTCTGCTTATAAATACGCAGAAAGCTTTGCCAATTTTTTTCCGGTGGTGGGGCCGGAATTGTATTGAAATCAAGAGGAGGAAATTATGAAGAAACTAAATCACACGGTGGTGATACTGCTTCTGGCAGTGTTGGCATTATCAGGATGTACCCCAAAACAGGCGGTATCCAGAACAGCGGAAAAGCCGACTGAGAAGTACGACATTATCCTGGGAACCGCAGGTACTGCCGGCACTTATTATGTGGTGGGAGCGGCCATGGCTCAGGCTATTAATAATCATTCCGACCGGGTCAATGTAATTGCCCAGCCGACCAAGGGTTCCATTGAGAACATCAACCTGACCAATACTGGGGATATCCAGATGGGTATGTCCAACGCAGACGGTGTATATTGGGCTACGACCGGAACCGGAACCTACGCGAATACCGGAGCTATGAATGTTTCCGCAGTGATGAGTTTGTATATGTCTGCCGGACAGATGGTAACGTTACGTTCAAAAAATATCGTCTCCTATGCTGATTTAAGGGGCAAAAAGGTTTGTTTGGGCCCTCCCAGTACTACCATTGTAGAAATGTCAAAGGCTATCCTGCGGGGGTACGGTATTGATCCTGACAATGGTATTACGCCCTTTTTTCTTTCCTTTGATGAGGGGTTGGGCAAACTCACCGATGGAGACATTGATGCGACCTTTTTTGTGGCCGGCATCCCCACGGCAGCGATGATTAATGCCGCCTCTACCGGTAATATCCGCTTTATAGAAGCCTCCAACGAAGTGCTCGAAAAGGTTTCCACGGAAAATCCTTACTTCCAACGCTACTCCATTCCCGCCGGTACCTATCGGGGACAGGATACGGATGTACCAACTTTGAAGATCATGACCGAAATATTCGTGAACAATGAGGTCCCTGAGGATGTGGTGTACGAATTTGTCAAAAACGCCCTGGTCTATCAGCCTGAGTATCTTAGCAGCCATGTCGTGGTCGTGGAAATTACCCCTCAAACCGCGGCAAGTACTATCAGCAAACTGCATCCGGGAGCGTTGAAGTATTATAAAGAAGCAGGCATCCGCTAATATCGCCTGTCCGGTAATCTGGCGGCGAGATTGAAGCCGCCGCCAGCCGTGCAATTCTATTGTTTCGAGGAGCTGTTTACATGAATCAAAAGGAATTGACAAAAAACCAGAGTTCAGAAAACCGGATTATCGGTGTTTTGACCGCGGTGATAGTCTGTATAACGGCGTTATTTCATCTATGGACCGCTTCCTTTGGGGTGTATCCCGCGTATTTTCTCAGTGCGGTACATTGGGCCATGAT
>JAIRLQ010000188.1 GCA_031259345.1 Treponema sp. | reverse complement strand
GCGGCAAATGATTTTTTGCTAGCGGCAAATGATTTTTTGCTAGCGGCAAATGATTTTTTGCTAGCGGCAAACGATTTTTAGCTAGCGGCAAGCCGTATTCCACCCACTATAGCGAAATCATAAGGCAATAAACACAGGAATAAGCCTGTTACAGGGCGAGGCCGCTCCCGCCCCACCATAAAGCAAACGCATTTGCCGATAACGCAAACAGGACGCCGGGCGGCTTCACCGGCGGTGCGTATGGCGAAACGACGACCAGGAAAACGTTATACGCCGAAAACGTAACCCTAAGTCAATAAACGTAAAACAAAAATTGGCGCGCAGCGCGGGAGGAGTTTCGTCCATCTAGCACCCAGCCGGGGAAGCGCCCGGGCGCCCTGTTTGGATTACGGAGTAAATGCTTTTGCGGTGCGTATGGCGAAACGACGACCACGAAAATGTTATACGCAGAAAATGTAACCCTAAGACAATAAACGTAAAACAAAAATTGGCGCGCAGCGCGGGAGGAGCTTCGTCCATCTAGCACCCAGCCGGGGAAGCGCCCGGGCGCCCTGTTTGGATTTAGCAGGGAAATGTGCTTGACCTGCCTACAGTAGCCTAATCCTTCATTTTGTTGTATATTAGAAGTATCCCAAATTTCAGGTGATTTTGGAGTATCTTCTATGTTGTTCAAGGAGGCCGCATGGCCAGAAAAGGAAAAGTTGTTATCGGGCGGGAACTCTGCAAGGGCTGCTATTTGTGCGTCCGCGCCTGTCCGGTTAAGGTATTAGAGGCGGACAAAGAGCCAAATTCAGGCGGGCTTTACCCGCCATTCCCGGCGTATCCCGAAAAATGTATTGCCTGCGGAAGCTGTTTCGAGGTGTGTCCGGATGTGTGCATCAG
Organism: Treponema sp.; assembly: GCA_031259345.1. Lineage (GTDB taxonomy): Bacteria > Spirochaetota > Spirochaetia > Treponematales > Breznakiellaceae > JAIRLQ01. The sequence goes on along the minus strand of JAIRLQ010000188.1, from coordinate 6,893 downwards.
CGTTTTCGAGCTTGAAGGAGCTATTGCATGAGCGGCGGCGAAAAAGTATTCGAAAAAGTATTGATGAAGGGGAACGAGGCAATCGCCGAAGCTGCCGTCAGGGCGGGCTGCGGCGCTTACTTTGGCTATCCCATAACTCCCCAGAACGAGATTATCGCCTATATGTCCAAAGTAATGCTCGACAAGGGGCGGGTGTTTGTCCAGGCCGAAAGCGAAGTTGCCGCCATCAACATGGTGTATGGCGCCTCCTGCGCGGGCGCGCGGGCTATGACTTCGTCATCCAGCCCCGGTATAAGCCTTAAGCAGGAAGGCATTTCTTACGCTGCCGGGGCGGACATTCCTTGCGTCATAGCCAACGTTGTGCGTGGCGGCCCGGGCCTCGGCTCAATCGCGCCATCCCAGGCGGACTACTTTCAGTCCACCAGGGGCGGCGGCCACGGCGATTATTACTGCATAGTCCTGGCGCCCAAAAGCGTTCAGGAATGCGCCGATCTTACCTACCTGGCTTTTGATTTGTCCGACCAGTACCGTATGCCCGTCATCCTTCTCGCCGACGGCATGATAGGCCAGATGATGGAAGGCGTTACCCTCCCGCCGGAAAAGTCCCTTTCCGGCCTGCCCAAAAGGGACTGGACAGCAGGCGGCATGGCGGGCGCCGGGCGCGAAGCCCGGCATATCACGTCCATACACCTGGTGCCGGAAGAACTTGAGGCTGTTACCAGGGCGCGTTTTGCCCGCTACGAAACCGTAAAGCAGAATGAAATACGTTTTGAGGAATCAGGCTGCGATAGCGCGGACCTTATCCTGGCGGCTTACGGTACTTCGGCGCGGATCTGCCAGGGGGCAAAAAATCTTGCCGAAAAAGAAGGCATTAAAGTTGGCATGTTTAGGCCCATTACCCTTTGGCCCTTCCCGTATAAGGAATTGGGAAAAATAGCCGCACGGGGCAAGCCCATACTGACAGTCGAAATGAGCCTGGGTCAGTTCATCGAGGATGTCAAACTTGCCGCCTTCGAAGCGGGCGCCAATCCTCCGGTGCATCTTTTGGGCCACCTGGGGGGCGTAATTCCCACGGAAGAAGAAGTTTTTGCGGAAGTCAAAAAAATCCTTGGAGTAAAAAAATGAAACAACTATATGGTTATCCAAAAAGTCTGCATAAAATACAAACCAAATACTGCGGTGGCTGCGGCCACGGGGTAATCCACCGGATCCTCTGCGAAATAATCGACGAAATGGGCTTGCGGGAAAAGACGGTCATCACCAATCCGGTAGGCTGCGCCATTTGGGCGGATCTTTACTTCGATACCGACACGGTTCAGCCTGCCCACGGCCGTACCCCGGCGGCAGCTACCGGCGTCAAACGGATACTGACGGATCATCTGGTCATCTGTTACCAGGGTGACGGCGACATGGCCGCCATCGGCACCGCCGAAATGATCCACGCCGCAAACAGGGCCGAAAAGTTTACCACTATCTTTGTAAACAATGCCATTTACGGCATGACGGGCGGTCAAATGGCCCCTACCACCCTTGTGGGACAAAAGGCATCCACCGCCCCCTACGGGCGCGATCCCGATGGCATGGGTTATCCCATTCGGGTGGCGGAGCTTTTGGCGGCCCTTGACGGCGCCCGTTATATCGCCAGGGGCGCGGTGAATAGCGCCGCCAATGTCCGCAAAACCAAAAACTACATCAAAAAGGCCGTCCAGGCCCAAATGGAAGGCAAAGGTTTTACTATGGTAGAAATCCTTTCCCAGTGTCCCACCAACTGGAGCAAAAGCCCCATAGACGCGGTTGACTGGCTCGAAAAAAACATGATCCCCGTATTTCCCTTGGGAGAGATAAAAAACACCCTTGCGGGAACTCCCGCCGGGGCCGAAGGCCGGGGTTCCTCTCCGGGGGCCGCCAAATGACAGAAAAGAGTTTCTTTGCGGGTTTTGGCGGGCAGGGTATCATTTCTCTGGGGCAAATATGGGTGTACTGCGCCATGAAAGAAGGCAAAAACGTTACCTTCTTCCCGTTTTACGGCGCCGAAAAACGCGGCGGCATCGCCAGGGCTTCGGTTATTGTTTCTGATGGGGAAATCGCAAGCCCCCTGGTTACCGTGCCCGATTCGGCGCTGGTAATGAACGGCGACTCCCTTCCCCTCTGTGAGGGTATCCTTAAAGAGGGGGGCCTTATGTTGATCAATTCCAGCCTGGTAAAAGACGCGCCCAAGCGGGGGGACATCAAAACCGTTACTGTCGAGGCTTCGGGTATCGCGGAAAAAATCGGCAATATACGTTTTGCCAATATGGTCGCCCTGGGGGCTATGGCTAAGCTTACCGGGGCCCTCAGGCTTGGCGAAATCGAAAACATCCTTAAAAATTTCTTCACGCCGGATAAACATAAGTTTGTGCCCATGAATGTAGAAGCTATACAGGCAGGTTTCCGGGCGGTATAAGGCAAAAGCATGAAAAACAGGGCGTTCTTGTTAATGATAATGCCGCTTGTGTTTTGCGCCTGGCGGCTTTCCGCCCAGGAAGAGGGCGTTACAGCTTCTACCGACCTTGGGCTTCAGGTTTCGTCAGTCCCGGAAGCAAGAGCGACGCTGGCCCAGAGCTTTACGTTTCCTTTTCTGCGGGGCCAGGGTCCCCTGACATCGGGGAACAACCTTAAAACAGTCTTGACTGCCGAATTAAGCCCCATCAGCCTTAACGGGATAGCGGAAGCGACCTGGACGCCCATTGCCTTTTTTCAGCTTATAGGCGGCGCCAAAACGGGTTCGGGTTGGAATATCAACCTGTTTGGCGAAGATATTTACGGTATAGGGCTTAATGAGCGGGAGGATTACGATCCCGCCCGGGAAGTCCATAAGTCCAAAGTAGACGGCAGCGCCTTCGACGGCTTTATCTGGAGCGCCTGGGCGGGCGGCGCCTTTCAATTTGACCTGGCGGCGCTTTTCCCGGGCGACTGGAACCACGTTCTTTTCCGTACCTACCACGAGGCCCGTTATTCCGCCTATACCCGGGCCGGAACCGGGGATTCATGGTTCTTTGAAAACGATTATGGTGAAAACCAAAACGGCTGGGTTTATAACGCAACTTTTGTGGTAGGCTACCAAATGCCCCTGTCTCCGGTGTTGAATACCGTCGCTTTTATGGCGGAAATGCGGAAAAATCTGTACAATACCCCCGGCCAAAGTTACTGGGGCGGGGATTTGCCTGGCTGGATGCTCACAAGCCTCTTAAATTTTACCATTAACCCGCGTCTGAGCGCCGTTTTGGCGGTTCAGTTCCGCACATTCAGGAACAACGGCAGCTCCGATCTTACCAATAAGGGGTTTTTTTTCTATCAAGATCTGAAATTACAGGATTCTTACAACAAACAACACTTGCTTTTTTACCGGGCGGCTGTAGTGTTGAACTATAGATTGAAGTAAAAGCCCGGAATATAAAAAAACAGCCGATAATAATATGAAATCTTAATAACCATTTGACAGGTTTTAGGATTGTCTGATATAGTGGAAGTTGCTATAAGGAGTCGCGCGTGGCTTCAGTCCATGAGTATAAACGGTTCGAGAACAACCTTGTCCAGAAAATCAAAAATGGCGCCCGGGTCATTGCAGGCGGTATAGGCGCTTTCTTTTTGGGCATAGGCAGAACTATAACCCGCCGTTATACAGTTGTTTTTGTCCCTCATTCCGAAAAAAAGGTCTATAATCTTCATATTTCCGTTTTATCTATTTTATGTTTCTTCCTTATCCTGGGCGGCATTGTAGTGGCCTTTTTTTGGTACGGCGCTTCCTATAACCATACCAGGGGTTCCCTGGCGGATAAAGACACCCGCCTAAAAGACACCAAGGCCAGTCTTGATCAGCTTCGGGACGAAGTAGCCCAGCTTCTGCGGGAGGCCCGGAGTTTCGAGCCTGCCCTTTCGCAAACCCTCCTGGCCCTGGGGGCGGATGTCAAAGGCGCCGAAAACGCCACTACCGCTTCCGCCGGCGACTTATCAACCTTCTTCAACATAAACGAGACTCCGGAAGGGGTGCTTCAGGAAGTTGAAGATCTGCGCAGGCTTACCACATTCCTGTCGTCAGCCGCCACGCCGGTGCGCGAAATTGGCAACCTCCTGGATTCCCAAAGCGCCCTGCTTACGGAAATTCCTTCAATCTGGCCCATTAAAGGCGGTTTGGGACATATTTCCATGCGCTTTGGTCAGAACATAAATCCCTTTACCGGCATGTATTACATACATAAGGGCATCGATCTTTCTACATACCGCCAGGGCGATCCTATCGTAGCCACTGCCGACGGCCAGGTCGTCGCGGTAGACTATGATGAGGCCGGTTTTGGCAATAATATTATAATCAGGCACAAACATGGCTTTTATACCCGTTACGGCCACATGGCGGCTTTTCGGGTAAAAACCGGCCAGCGGGTTCAGCAGGGTGAAGTTATCGGTTATATTGGCAATACAGGGCTTTCAACCGGCCCCCATGTTCATTACGAAGTTCATATTGGTTCTGATGTGGTTGATCCATACAAATACCTCAATATACGTTCCAGTATTGCAAAAACTCCCCGCTAAGGCCTCTAAGGGAGCGGCATGGCCTTGAAAAACGAAGACTACTCAATCAACACTATTATAGGGCCTGGGACAAGTGTTTCCGGGGATATTGAATCCGGGGGCTTTACCCGCCTGGACGGGAATGTCCTGGGTGATGTAAAAGCCAAAGGCCGGGTGGTTATTGGGGAAAAAGCCAGGATGAAAAGCAATGTCTCGGGTACTTTTGTTACCGTAGGCGGCGTGGTCTGCGGGAATGTAATTGCCTCGGAACGCCTTATCATCCTGGGCACAGGCCTTGTTATGGGTGATATTATCACCCGGCGTATCCAGGCCGACGAAGGCTGCCTAATCCACGGCAAAGTGCGGGTATGTAAAACAGAAGAAGCCTGGAACAAAGCGCTCGCGGAACACCGGGATGCCGCGGGGTTCAAAGAATCCGCTGGTTTTAAAGAAAACCGGGGCTATCATGAAGGAGCGCTTCATGGATAAGGTCGATTTTACCGGCAATCCCGCGGCTCTCATCAACGCGCGCCTTGCGGGGGGGGCCAGGGCGGAGACCAAAAAAGCCCGGGAAAAAAGCATTGCCCGGGGGACTAAGACCGGGGATTTTTCAAAGTTTCTGGAACATTCTCTTTTTGAAACAGGCCGGCTTGGTCCTGTCAGGGACATTCCCCCTTCGGAAGAAGCCCTGGAAGAGCTTCTTGACGCTGTCCGCAGCGCCGGGGATAACCTGAAAAACAGGCCCCTTCCGGATGAGCTTTTGCGATACAAAGAAGCGGTTCGGGATATGTTGTACTATGTCTCAAAAAACTGCTACGAAGTAGAGCGTTTTCAAACCGATAAGCCCTGGAACACAAAAATCAAAATCCATGTGCAGATCCAGGTAATCGATCAAAAACTGGAAAGCCTTGCGGCGGAAATTTTGACAAAACAGATAAGCGAGTTGGATCTTAAATCCAGGTTGGATGATATTTCCGGCCTCTTGGTAGATTTAACGATTTCAGGTAAGATACAGCTACGAAAGGATGACAATGGCGGATACTGATAATTTTGACGATTTAAATGATGACGAGCTGGAAGAAGATTTTTCCGCCCTGGAAGATAATCCCTCAGAACTGGAAGAGACATCGGTTATAATCGGCGAGAACTTTGAGTCGCTGAGCCCCGATGTCCCTGTATACCGGCTAAGGCTTCTTTATTCAAACGAGACATTTCTGGCTGCCTGGACGGGCGAGCCGGTAAATCCCGGCCAGATGGTGCTTGTTCCCACCCGTTATGGCAGGGATCTTGCCCAAATTATAGGCACGGTTCCCAAGCGTAGTCCCTGTATGGGCGAAATTGCCAAAATTGAGCGGGTGGCCACCCAGGACGACCTTGAAAAGGCCAACGCTCATAAACAAGACGAAGCCGAAGCTTTTGCTATTGCCAAAACAAAAATCGAAGCCCGCAAGCTCGACATGAAGCTGGTTTCGGTTCATTACCTTTTGGAAGAGCCCAAAATATTTTTTTTCTTTACCGCCGAAAACCGCGTGGATTTTCGCGAATTGGTAAAAGATCTGGTAAGCGTTTTTAAAATTCGTATAGAACTCAGGCAGATAGGCGTCCGGGATGAATCCAGGGTTGTCGGAGGTCTTGGGGTCTGCGGACGGGGCTATTGCTGCCATTCTGTCTCGGACAAACTCAAGCCCGTATCAATCAAAATGGCTAAAGATCAAAACCTTTCCCTTAACTCCATGAAGATTTCGGGCCCCTGCGGCAGGCTGCTCTGCTGCCTGGCTTATGAACACCTTTTCTATGGCGAACAGCGCCGGCTTATCCCCCAGGAAGGGTGCAAACTCTTCTGGGACGGCTCTACCTGGAAAGTTACCGAAGTCAATGTGGTTATGGGCCGGCTAAAGCTTTCCGCCGAAGATGGCCGGGTCATTCAGTTCCCCGCGTCGGCTTTTGAGAAAGCCGAAGGACGCTGGATTATTCGTCCCGGCGCAGCGACTCTATAAAACCGCTCAGTTTTGCAATTCCATTGGTATCCAAAGTATAGTGCATGTTTTTTCCGTCCCTGTGTCTCAAAACCAGGCCTGCCTCAAAAAGAATCTTCATGTGATGGGACAGAGTGGGTTGGGAAAATGAAAACCTTGTTAGCATCTCTGATGCGCCGATTTCTCCGGCGCCTTTTTTGGTCCTGCCTCCGGACGCAAGCAGGCTGACAATGTGAAGCCTGTTCGTGTCTGCCAAGGCCCGAAACAGACGCATATACTCTTTGTACAAAAACAAACCTCTTAATTTGAGACAGTTTCAAAATACCGGATTTTGGAACTGCCGCCTTAGATTCAACTTTAGTTACTATG
>JAIRLQ010000171.1 GCA_031259345.1 Treponema sp. | reverse complement strand
TCCCAGTATTCTTTTTTTGGGGAAATTAAAATTCCCCCGCCTATTTTTATAAGCTCTATACCCGAGTCATCGGCTCCGTACCGGTCTTCAAGAGCCTTGAGGGCCTGGGCCACCGTTTCCCTGGAAAGGCCCGAAATCCGGCACAGGCTGCTTTCGTCCAAAGGGTCCGAATCAAGGTACAGTATTGCTTCTATAAGGGCTGTTTCTTTTTTAAGTTCCAGTTCCGCCAATTTTTACTCCCTGCCGGATTCCATTTTTCGGATAATAATGTCGCCAAACATACGGTTCTGTAATACCGCCGCCATTCTGAGCTTTACCGCTTCGAGAACAGCCAAAAAAGCGCATACTATATCCAGAATTGAAGTGTGGCGTATAATCAAATCGGTAAAGTTACATTCCCCTTTTCTGTCCAAAAGTTCCTTTATAAGGGTGATTTTTTCGTTAATCGAAACTTCTTCATACATATCAAAGATACGCTCTTTTGATATTTTTGACATGAGGCTGGCAAAGGTTTTTAGAAGCACCCATACATCGGCCTTTTCCCAAAGATCGTCATCGGCAAAAGGCAGGGGGTGCTGGAGCTTCTTCCGCTCGATTACCCACTCGGCTTCGCGTTCTTTTTCTTCCATAAGCTCCGACAGTTTTTTGAATTTTTGATATTCAATCAGTTTTTCCACCAGTTCCTGCCGGGGATCTTCCTCGTCATCATCACTGTTTAATTCCACAGGGAGCAACATCCTGGATTTAATAAGAAGCAGGGTGGCAGCCATAGTATGGAATTCCGAAACCTCTTCCAGATTCAGTTCCGCCGTGTGCTCAAGATATTGCAGAAACTGCTCGGTAATTTGAGCTATGGGTATATCGTAAATATTAATTCCGTTTTTCTTTATCAGATAAAGAAGAATACCCAGGGGACCTTCAAAATTGTCTACCTTGAAGCTATACCCGCCGCTGCCAAAAGAGCTTTCCATCTAAAGTTAATCATAGCCGTTTTAGCGGAAAATGATAAGTACCCCTTGATCCGGCAGGGCGGCGCAAATGTCCCGGTACAAACGGCCTGTTCCGGGCTCCGCCGCGCCGGGGCAGATTTCCAGCAGGGGTTCCAGGGCAAAGCGCCTTTCGGTAAGCCGGGGATGGGGCAATTCCAAAAGCGGCGGCTCGGCGGCGGTTTCTTCGCCAAAAAGGAGTATATCAATGTCCAGGCTGCGCTGCCCCCAGCGGCTTTCTTTTGAGCGGTCCCTGCCAAAATCCGTTTCGATTTTATGTATTTTGGACAGAAGCTCTTTGGGGCCGCCCTGAAAGCCCCCTGAAACCGCCATGTTAAAAAAAGGCGGCTGGTCCGTAACGCCCTGGGGGGCGGTTTTGTACAGCGAAGACCTGCGCAGGCCGGAAAGAAGGCGGCCCAGGGCCTTAACAGCCCGTTCAAGAATTTCTATGCTGTCAAGGCGGCCACAGGGCCTATTGGAGCCCAGGCCAAGGATAACTTGCCCGGGGACAGGCGTTTTAGAAGAGGCCGTCAGAACCACCCGAATTTTCAGCCGGATTTTCGGCAGCCGGGGTCTTTCTTGGGCGGCCCAGCCCCTGATGAAGTTCCGGGATCTTAGTCCCTTCGCTCTTAGGCTCGGGAGGCTTTGGAGCGGCGGCTTCGGCGGCTTTAGGCCCTTCGACAGCTTCGGGCCCTTCCTGGACGGCTTTAGGCCCTTCGGCAGCCTCGGGCCCTTCCTGGACGGCCTTAGCCCCTTCGGCAGCTTCGCCGGCCTTAGCCCCTTCGGCAGCTTTAGGCGCCGCCTTTTCCGCGGATTTTTCTTTGAGGGCCTCCATGCCGGGGAACATCTTTTCCCGCACCTTTTTTTCAACTTCTTTTGCAAAGTCCCGGTTCTGCACCAGGTAATCCCTGGCTGATTCCCGCCCCTGCCCTACTTTTTCTTCGCCATAAGAGAACCACGCGCCTCTTTTGTCAATGATCCCGTACTTGACCGCCGCGTCCAGAAGGCTGCCCTCCGCGGAAACCCCCTTGCCGAACAGAATGTCCAGCTCGGCCTTGCGGAAAGGCGGCGCGACTTTGTTCTTGACCACTTTAACCCGCACCCTGGTACCGAGGGCATCGGCATCCTTGCCGCCTTCGATAGTTTCGAATTTGCGGACATCCACGCGGATTGAAGAATAAAATTTGAGGGCGTTGCCCCCGGTGGTAGTTTCGGGATTCCCAAACATTATTCCTATTTTCATGCGGATTTGATTGATAAAAATAAGCAGGGTGCGGGACTTGCCAATAATGGCAGTGAGTTTTCGCATAGCCTGGCTCATAAGCCGGGCCTGAAGACCCATTTGGGCATCCCCCATGTCGCCGTCAATTTCCGCCTGGGGGGTAAGGGCTGCTACGGAATCGACTACAATTACATCTACCGCTCCTGAACGCACCAGGTTTTCGGTAATTTCCAGGGCCTGTTCCCCGGAATCAGGCTGTGAAACCCAAAGCTCATCGATATTGACGCCCAGGTTTTTGGCGTACAAAGGGTCTAGGGCATGTTCGGCGTCCACAAAGGCGGCAATACCCCCCATTTTTTGGGCTTCGGCAACGGCGTGAAGGGCCAGGGTTGTCTTGCCCGATGATTCGGGGCCGTAAATCTCGATAATTCTGCCCCGGGGGTACCCGCCTATGCCAAGAGCTTCATCCAGCAGTATGGAGCCCGAGTGTATTACCTCGATGCCCGTACTGCGGGATGTATCCCCCATCTTGATGATCGAGCCCGCGCCGTATTGTTTTTCAATCTGCAGCCGGGCGGCTTCCAGAGCTTTCTGCTTTTCCTCGGCACTTGCCGGAGTTTGACGTGTTTTTTCTTCTGTTGACTTTGCCATTATTCTTTATCCTCCAGCCTATATACGGTATTCATATACATAGCGCTTTATTCAAACCCGTTCCAAAAGTTAAATTTTTGAAATTAAATTTTTGGAACACGTTTATCCTATCATTAACGCGGTAACGCTGTATATACCGCGCGTCCGGGCCGTTTGAAACAGCATCGAAAACAGCATCATTGACAAAACAAATCTTAGGCTATAAACATGTTTATACACATTTATTTGGGGGCGATATGTTAAACGGAAATACGGACAGAACCGCGGAACACAAAAAATTCTGGAACCGCGAAAAAACCGCGGCGCCCCTGGCCTCTTTCCGCATAGGGAATTACTTTTTTGCCACCCATTACCGGGCCGCGGAAAAGATTTTGGTCAAGGGAACAAGAATCACGCCGGACATGATAGACGTGGATTCCTTTATGGAGGATTACGAACGGCACTACAACGAAACAAGCGCCCTCAACCAGACCGGCTTTTGGACAGCCGAACCCTATACGGGAATCCCCTGGATGGAAGCCTTCTGGGGCTGCGAGATCGTCGCCAACGGGGAAAGCTTTATGGCGCAGCCCCTTGTAAAAGAAGCCGGAGAACTGGAAAAGCTTGCGTTTAACATCGACAACCCCTGGGCCGCGAAATATTTTGAATTTGTAATAAAACTGAATAAACTTTCGCAGGGGCGCTTTCCCGTGGGCGCGCCCATCCTGCGGGGACAGGGCGATACGGCAGGCGCCCTTATGGGGCAGACCCGGTTCATTTACGCCCTTTACGAAGAGCCCGCCATCATCAAAAAAACCCTAGGCAGGATCGTCGATTCTTTTTTGCAGATATATAAAGAAATGCACCGGCTGAACGCGCCTTTCCTCGGGGGTTCTTCCCTGGGGCTTTACCATGTATGGGCGCCGGGAGAAAGCCTCTGGTTTCAGGACGACATAGGCGCCCTGCTGTCTCCGGCGCTTTACCGGGAGTTTCTTCTGGAAAACGAAAAGCGCTTTTGCGGCGCCTACAGGTACACCATGATGCACCTTCACCCTTCGTCTTTCCATCTTTTGGACGATATACTGGGCAACGAGAACCTTAAGGCCGTTGAAATAAACAAGGACGCGGGAGGGCCTTCGGTGGCGCAGATGCTGCCCCGGTTCAGGAAGGTGCTTGATAAAAAACGGAGCCTGGTAATCTGGGGCGATCTGACGGAGGAGGAAATTCAGCTTGCCCTTGACAATCTTGGGCCCGGGGGAATTTTCTTTAGCATTTTGCTGCCCGGCCTTGACCGGGCCAAGAAAGTAAATTCTTTTTTGATGACCGCCGGCATGCCGTGAACGGTTCGCAACATGAGTTAAATGATTCGCAACATGAGTTTAACGGTTCGCAACATGAGTTTAACGATTCGCAACATGAATTGAATGGTTCGCAACATGAGTTGAACGATTTGCAACATGAGTTGAACGATTCGCAACATGAGTTTAACGGTTCGCAACATGAGTTAAATGCTTAAACTCATGAGCCGGACGGTTAAATTAATGAGTGTCTTTATGGACAAGGCTTTGAAAGAATCCAACGATACCCCGCCGGGCGCCCGGGCGGGGCTTTTATTTTGGGGCCGGCTGCCCCCTCCGCGCGCGGAAGTGTTGCCATTTATGGGCTTTTCCAATATCATTTAAAGCGGTTCCAGCCCATTAAAGGAAACAGTATGCATGAGTTTGTTGTCGTTTCAACCAGATCCATGAGGAATTATGCTTCACGGGTTGCAGGGCATCTGGTAAAGTTCCCCAGCTTCGCCGCCATAGCCGGGATAATTAACGGCGTGGATCTGCTTAAGACCGACCGTTTTGCCGACGGCGAAATGGAAGTTTCAATCGGCCGCTCCGTCCGCGGTCAGGACGTGGTTCTTTTTTCATCCTGCGCCCGTAACGAGGCAAATCTGGATGTAGAGGAGGCCAAGCTGGAACTTTACTAT
>JAIRLQ010000018.1 GCA_031259345.1 Treponema sp. | reverse complement strand
GCCATTCTCGTAAATCTTGCCGCGAAAAAATCCACGGGACTTGATATGGACGAATTTTGGCGGCATTCCCTCGGTACCGGACTCATGGCCAGGCTTATCGCCCAAAAGAGGAACGTTGCCAACGCCCAGCTTGAGGAATACTTTATCGCGGGGCTGCTCCACGACATAGGTAAGATACCGATGAGCGCGATAAATAGGGATAAATACACGGAAGCCATGGAACTTGCGGCTCGGGAACATATCAGCCTTTATCGGGCCGAGAAACGTGTTTTGGACTTTGACCATTGCGAGGTCGGAAAAACCATTGTTGAGGTTTGGCATCTTGAAGGGGCGGTAGGGGATGTGATAGGCTTCCATCACTCTTGTCTTGAATATACAGGTCCTTACCGGGACATACTCTATACCGTGGCTATGGCAAACCGTTTTTCTTCGATGACAGGGTTTTCCGGGATGGGTTTCTCCGGAGACCGGCATTCCGAACCACTTGCCCCGGAAATTTTGAAGTACATAGCCGTTGACGAAGATATTCTTGGGGAATTTGAATCTACCGTAAAAAAGAAGATCGACGATGCATTGGTATTTTTAGAATCTTAGCGGGGATTATCATGAAACGTTGTTTCATGTTCGATTTGACTGTGCGGTCATATGACCGCACGAAATAGAGGTTATCATGAAACGTTGTTTCATGTTCGATTTGACTGTGCGGCCATACGGCCGCATGAAATAGAGGTTATCATGTTATCTGCGCGGTTTTGGGGGGTTCGGGGTTCAATCCCCTGCCCAGGGATCAATACGGTAGTTTTTGGCGGGAACACCGCCTGCATTGAGATTCGGGCGGATGAACGGCTGATTATCGTGGATATGGGTACCGGAATCAGACCCCTGGGTGATTGGCTCATGGCCCACGATCTCAAGGAAGGCCCCATTACCGCGGACATTTTTATCACCCATACTCATTGGGATCATATCATGGGTTTCCCGGTCTTTTCCCCGATGTTTATTCCCACAAGCAAATTCCATATCCGGGGGCCGGTTTCCTACGAAGACGAAACGCTAATGTCGATCCTGTCGCAACAGTTGTCTTACCGGTACTGGCCGGTCCGGCTCCATGAACTTGCGGCCCAGATCGAGTACAGCACTATTCATGAAACCAGCCTGGATCTTGGGAGAGGACTCAAGGTGGTTACCAAGTACCTCAACCATCCCATACTTTGCCTGGGGTACCGTTTCGAGTATCAGGGAAAGTCTATCGTCACCGCCTATGATTTTGAACCTTACCGTAATATTTTCCCCGTTGACAAAGACGATCCCGATTACGATGAGGCCGCAGCCCGGGAAGGTGAGGCCACGGCCCAGGAAGAAAATGAACGGGTTCTCCAATTTTTTAAAGGCGCGGATGTGTTGATCTACGATACCCATTACACGGCTTCGGAATACGAATCCAAAAAGGGCTGGGGTCATTCAACTTTTGAACAGGCCATCATTTCGGCCCGGGAAGCGTCGATTAAAAAACTGATCTGTTTCCACCACGATCCCAATCGTACCGATTCCCAGCTTGAGGAACTGGAAGACTTTTACCGGACCCAAATCCGCCACGGTGCGGCGGCGGGGAATAGGACGCCCGATCTCCTCGTGGCCCGGGAAGGGCTCACAATCGAGGCATAACGGGAACAGAGGGCGTTTCGCGCATCAGTCTCCCGCGAGAAAAAGCCCCGCCTCTTCCGCTCCCTCCTGACCGGGAAGCAACCGCAGCCTGAACATATTGGGGCGGGGGCTGACCTCGTTTGGATTGTCACCGGATTCTCCGGTATTTTCGTAGTAGGATATTCTTGCCTCGGGGTTGATTTCCACCAGAACATCCGCCGCAGTATTGACGGCGATACGGTTCTGTTCTTCCCGGCTAAAGGCCCGGCAGCTCGGGCATGAACACCACAACTGTTCCGCGTCCCTGTCCGGCCAAAGGTGAAATACCAGAGTATCCGAGTGTTCGTTAAAACGCCGCCGGGCCTCCGCTTTGATCAGGGTAATGGTATCGGGATTCGTCGGGCAGAAGTTATGATCCCTGATGCGTTTCCCCTCTTCCATGCGGAAAATATCTTTTTTTGTGAAAAAATACCGCCTGGGTACCAGGCAGTTCAGATCCCAGCCTCCGATTTCGACGGGCAGGGCGTATTGTTTTGCCAGATTAAGAAGATTTTCCTGGATACGGCTGTATTTTCCCGTAAACCCGGCAAGAATGGGCGGTTTTTCCGCGAAGGGCAATACCAGCACGTCAATACGGTTACGGACGGCCCAAATCAGAAAATCTTCCCGCCGGGAAAGGGGACTTGCCCCGGTAATTACCAGCCGCCGCCATTTATCCGGCTCCTTAATTGTCCCCTGATAAGCGTTGGCCGCCCTGAGAGGATATTCCGAAGGATGATTCGGATGCGGCTTCGGCAAAATTTCCTCCCCCGGTTTCGGCCAATTTACACCGAGCGCGGCGAGAAAATCGTAGATCCCATTACAAAGCCCCCGTTCCGAGGCGCCGTATATTTCAATACGGTCAATACCGAGACGCCAGGAAAAGCCGTTGGCGGTCGAATTCGTTTTTCCGCTTAGTACGATTACGGGAATGGAATTGTCTATGGGTGCGGTAGAATCCTGCATAGGCGGTTCTTTCAGGTTTAATCCCGCCCGCGCGCGGAGCAAAGCCAGAATCCGCCTTAAATCGGCGCCCGCCGATTGAACCACCCCCAAGCCGGGCGGCGCGAGAACGGTCCAGTTCCTGGCGACATCGAATTTTATCATGGTAACCTCAGTACTATTATTATATTATCGCATTTTTTAGGTATTTCCTTAATTCGGAGATAGACGCATTTCCGAAAAACAAGGCGAAGGCATGGCAGGCGCCGTTCGTGTGGTCGAACCGAAGGTTCGTCGTGGTTACCCTCTTATCCATACTTTTAGCCTAATCATTGAATAGCGAGCCTGTCCCAAAACTATTGACTGTGTGCTGACGCACACGGTTTTGGGAAAGCCTCTTGCAGTTTTTCAGACTTTCAGCCTTGCAAAACTGCGAATTTTAAGGTTGCTGGTCCAAAACTGAAGTTTTGGAACAGCCTCAACACTCAAAATAATTATTATTAAAAAACCCGTACTGCACGAAC
>JAIRLQ010000477.1 GCA_031259345.1 Treponema sp. | reverse complement strand
CCGATTTTGAAAAAATTGACGGCCTCATTATACCGGGAGGGGAAAGTACAACTATTGGGAAACTCCTTGTCCGCTACGATATGGCTGAAACGATAAAACAATTCGCCGCGGAGGGAAACCCTGTTTACGGAACTTGTGCCGGGGCCATCCTCCTGGCGCGGAATATCGAAAAATATGATCAGGTGCGGTTGGGGGTTTTGGATATACAGGTTCTGCGTAATGGCTATGGCCGGCAGATTGAAAGTTTTGAAGCGGATATTCCCGCTCCATCCCTGGGGGAAATCCCCCTCCGCGGCGTTTTTATCCGGGCGCCGATAATTACCTCCGTTGGAAAGGAGGTACAGATTATCGCGGAATTTAACGGTTCCCCGGTTTTTGTGCGGCAGGGCAACATTATATCTACAACCTTCCATCCGGAACTGACCGGAGACCTGCGGGTTCATAGGTATTTTCTTTCTCTTTTTAGCGGGGGCTAGCAGTGTGTTGCGCTTCGCGCTTAAAACCCCACAAGTGCAACAGGCTGCTAATCGCCGGCAAAGGGATCGTTACAGACCCGTGTTCCGAACTCCGCGTCAAGGCTAAAGAGAAGTCCCGGATGACTGTTGGTCAGGTTGATTTTTGCGAGGATATCACCGGCTGTCGCTTCTTCTTCAATCTGTTCGTTCACATACCACATGATAAAGTTGTAGGTGGCATGATCTTTTTCTTCTTCCGCCAGGGTGGCAATTTTGTCGATAAGAGAAGTAACATGGCGCTCGTGGTTTAAAACTTTTTCAAACACTTCTTTTATGCTGTTAAAAGAAGTTTCGGGAACTTTAATGTCCGCGAAGAGCGGGACGGCGCCCCGCTCAAGGATATGCCCGTAAATATGGCTACCGTGGGCTATTTCTTCTTTTGCCTGAATAAAAAGCCAGTTGGCTATCCCTTTATAACCCGCCCGGTCAGCATAGGCCGACATGGCAAGATAAAGATACGCGGAATAATATTCCGCATTAGCCTGATCGCTTAACGCTTTTACTATAGATTCTTTTATCATGATGTTCTCCTTAAGTATTACGGCTTTTCAAAATCCAATTTTGAAAAATTCGTTATTAGAATAAGCGTAGTCCTTATAATACCCTGTGTCAAGGAAAGCGCGAAGCCGTGTGATTAATCAGAGATAATTTCGCCCTGTTGTAAACTGCCGCATGGAGAAATTGCATTTGTGTAACAGGTTCCTTTGCGGACATACTCATTATTGGCGACAAACGCCGCGTTCCCCCGCGGCGGTATACACCAGCATTTCTTCAGATGCGGTTTTAAGGGTTGTTTTATACCGGCAGTTTTAGCTTAATCAACAACCCCGCCTGCGAATCAAGGCGCTAGTATTTTCTTAATGTTTCAACAGGTTTGGTTTTTCCCGCCCTGCGGACCGGAATCCACGATGACAGAGCCGAACTTAATACGGTAAAAACGCCTATAAAACATACGGCCTTCCAGTCAATTATAATTGGAATAGTCTCAAGATAAAAACCCGAATCCAAAATCTTCACAGAACCGCCATGGAAAAGCCCCGAAATAAAACTCAGCAATTCTTCCAGGCTGTGTATAATCGAATTTACCGATACGCCTATTAAAAGCCCTGCGCTTAATCCTGCCATAGAGCCCAAAGCCCCTGTCAAAATTGCTCCCCAAAGGAATATACTGCCCGTAAAGCCGGGGCTGGCGCCGGCTGCTTTAAGCACCGCAATGTCCCGCCTCCTTTCAATGACAAGCATGGAAGTAGCCGCGGAAACATTAACCGCGGCAACCAGCACAATAAGAGCCATTATAAAAAGCAAAAGCTGCCTGGTTGATTCATAAGAGCTGTACTGGGATCTCTGGAGCTGCTTCCATGTATAAACACCAAAGCCGCTCCCCAGCCTTTCGTCTATAAGTCCTGCCATTGTATCGGCGCCCCCATAGGGATCGTCAATCTTCAACATAAGGTACGATTCGGATGTTTCACTTAAAAAGGCCTTCCCCGCCTCAAGGCTCATGATGCACCAAAGAGAGTCCAACTCACGGTAGCCGGAAGACACAATTCCCTTTACCGTGAAAGGCCTAATGCGGGGCAGCGTTTTACCCTCGCTTCCCGTACTTATGGTCATTATCCTGACAGAGTTTCCAACTTCGACACCCAGAGAAGTAGCCAGGGCTTCCCCTAAAAGGACTTCTCTATCGCTTTCGATTTTTGCTTCCCCTGAAACAGTAGAAAGAAATTTTAGGCTTCCTTCATCTTCCCAAAAAGAACTTTCCACTGCCCTTATGGTAGCGCCCTGCGAACCTTGACGGCCTACAAGAACACCCATGCCATGCCGTTCCGGCCAGACGCCCCTTATGCCTTTTATATCACTTATATTATCCAGCGCTTCCTCGGGGTAGGAAGGAAAGGTATAATTATAAATTTGCAGATGCCCGGTTCCCAATTCAAGGTAACGATCAGTGATGCCCCGTATCATGCCGTCGGCTACGATAAGAGTTACAACAATGGGGATAAGGCTCAGGGCAATGCCGGCGGCGGCCCCCCTAAGATAACGGCCGCCCTCTTTTGCTCTGCCCAAAAGATAGCGAAAGGCAATAAAAAATGCCGCGCGGGATTTCTCCTGGTTTCCTTCTCCTTTGGAACAAGAAGGCCGTTTTCAAGGTTATAACGTACAGCCGCGCGCTTTGCCACAGTTTCATCGTGAGTTACAACAACAAGCGTCTTTCCCCATTTTTCGGGGAGGGAAAATAAAAGCTCTGCAACCATGGCGCTGTTTTGGGCATCAAGATTCCCCGTAGGTTCATCGGCAAGAATAATGTCAGGATTATTTACCATCGATCGGGCCACCGCTACCCGCTGCCTTTCACCGCCGGAAAGTTCCGAAGGATAATGGGAAAGGCGTTCATAAAGCCGTACATCCGACAAAAGCCCTTTTGCTTTCTCAATAGCCTCCTTTTTTTTCATTCCCGACATATAAGCCGGAAGCATCACATTTTCCAGGGCGGTAAAATCCTTAAGCAAATAATGGAACTGAAAAACAAAACCTACACGTTTTTGCCTGTACAATGAAAGGCCCGATTCGCCAAGCCGGGAAATATTGATTCCATTAACCCACACGGTGCCTTCGTCTGAATTTTCAAGACCCCCCAAAATATTAAGAAATGTACTTTTTCCGCTGCCGGACTGGCCCGAAACGGCAATGGCGCTCCCCTGCCCGGCGGAAAAATTTATTCCCTTTAAAATATGCAGGGTTTCTTCACCCGAGACATAATTTTTTACAAGGCCTTCTACCTTGACTATAGTCCTGGTTGCTTCATTATTCATAACGTAATACCTCCGCGGGTTTTGCCCGGGACGCCCTAAAAGACGCAATCCATGCCGCCACCAAAGCGGATAAAAAACCAAAGAGAAAAATAAGCGCAAGCTCGTGGGGAATAATCCGGGAAGGAATTTCTTTTATATAAAAAATCTGGGGCGAGAAAACGGCAAATTCCTCTGCCTCGCCGCCAATACCCGCAAAGCGTGAAACTGTGTTAACCAGGCCGATTGTAAAATTTACCGCCCCTTCAAGAAAAGCAAAAAAAGCGGAGATATGGGAAGAAATAAAAAGCCCCAGCAAAAGGCCTATTCCCGCGCCGCTTATTCCTATGATAAAACCGTCCCACACAAAAATAAGACGTACAGCAAGGTCGCTGGCGCCCAGGGCCCGGAGCAGGCCAATTTCTTCGCGGCGCTCCAATACTGCCCGCCTTTGGGCCTGCACTATGTTAAGCCCGACCACAATAAAAATAAGACCCACAAGTATAAACATCATAAGTTTTTCGGTCCTGAGGGCGCCAAAAAAAGCGCGGTTATAATCACGCCATGAAGCCGCCTTTGGAGGTTCCCCGCTTTTTTCCCGCAGTCCGGCCAACTCGGCATTTATCAAATCAAGCGCCTGGTAATCCTGCCAGCGCTTATGCAGTTTTATTTCCAGCGCCGCCTGTCCGCCTGAAAGGAAAAAATTTTCCGCCTGGTTTAAATTTATATAGGCCCAGCCCAAATCGTATTCGTAAAACCCGCAGCGAAAAATCCCGGTTATGGTATATTCATCGTTATAGGCGTTATCTTCTTCCTGGGCAAAGAGGCCGCCTACGGAAAGAAGTAAAACTTTATCCCCCACCTTGACCGCAAGACGCCGGGCAAGTTCTGCGCCAATAATCATAGCCTGGGGAGACTCAAGATCAAAATAGCCTTCTTCAATTTTAAGCTTGCCTTTAAGGCCGGAATCTTTTTCCAGCGCATCATGGGGCAGGCCGCGAACCACAACTCCCCGGGGACTTACAAGCCTTCCGCGGACAAGGGCGCTGGTTTCCCTGAATGGCAACGCGGACTTGACTTCTTTAAGGCTTCTTATGCGGCGGAGCAGGGCTTCGCCTGTTTCCCCCTCGGGAAAATTATCAATTCTGATATGGCCGGATGAAACTTCAATAATGCTTTCGATAAAGCCAAGCTGAAAACCGTTCATTACAGAAATAATAACTGTAAGGGCCAGTACGCCGGTAGCGATTCCCAAAATGGAAAATATCGCAGACGGAGAATTCCTCCGGGAACTTGAAACATAGCGGGCAGCGACAAAGCCTATCCAATTAAATATCATCTTTTGCTGTTCCTTCCGCGCATACGTTCTTCGGATATTTTTCTGCCGTCTTCCCAGACCGCCCTGAGTATGGGCTCGCCTTCCATATATAATTCTTCAATCTCACGGTTACCGTAAGTCATGATTGCCCGCTCAAGAACGCCGTTTTTAAAATCCCGCTGGACAGTGCGGCTGCCGCCCTCATCGTATTCAAATTCTGTCAGGCGTTCTTCATCTTCCGACTTCCAAAGCACGGATTCCAGGCGGTCGCCGTTCCAAGTATTTAATACTTCGGCGGTTAAAAGGCCTTCTTCATTTGTGCGGGTTTCTTTTAATACCCGCCCCCTTGGGTCTGTACTGTACGTTATCTTTGTTCCTTCGGTAATGACCATACCGCCAAAAAAATCAGAACTATAGGCCAAAGAGGGATTTACAAATTCCATGGTCTCGGGGAGGCCCGGAACAATGCCGGGAAAAACCAGTTTAACGCGTTTGGCATCAACATTTTCATGATAAAAGCGCTCAATGGCCCTTAGGGATCCGGAACGGGTATAACGGTATCTGTCGGTAACCGAAAGAACGGCAGCGGCTTCAACAAGCGGAACGTCTTCCGCGGCGGCAGCCGGAGGGGGCGCCGCTTCGTCTTCATCGGCGGCGGCTTCCTCAGTTTCCACGGCGGCCTCCTCGGCAAGAGGAGCTTCCGCGACAGCGGCAGCCTTGGTCCAGGTTTCGGCTTTTGTCAGGGTTTTGCCGCTGTAAAAATACCGGAAAATTAATTCGGAGCCGTCGGCGTTAATTTGACGCTCTTCGGTAATAAAACGTTCCGCGTTAAACACTTCGATAAAACCTGTAAGCGCTTCATCCGATTCTATAGGCGCGCGCGCCATAAGGGCAGATGAACCTGACGCATTTAAACGGGATACCCCATCATCGCTGCGAAAGATCCATTGCCGCCTTAATTCCTTTCCCTTTTCATACAAAGTACGCAGTTCAATTTTGTAAAGGCTGTCGTAATAGGGAACAAGAACCTCCGGCAGCTCTTCGGGAAGCGCGCCGGCTACGCTAAGGCTGTAATTTTCCCTAAGGGCCCGAAACCGGGAATCAAGGCCTTCTATTGCCAATCCGGAGGCATTGGAACGGTACCATACCGGGGCGGCAGGCGCAGGGGTTTCAACAAGCCCTTCTTCTGAGCCTTCTGTTTCCTGGGCCCGGAGCAAAGAGGCCAATAAAAGCAGTGCAAGGAAAATATTTATTCTATGCAAGACCGGCGAATCCCCGGGCATACTTTGCCGCGTCAAAGGGTATAATGTCTCCGTACTTTTCCCCATTGCAAAGAAAAACAACCGGAATACCCAGATCTTCCGCAAGCGAAAACACCACCCCTCCTTTTGCGCTTGAATCATATTTGGTAAGGATGACCCCGTCAAGCTTTACCGCCTGATGAAAAATCTCCGCCTGGGCCAAAGCGTTTCTTCCGGTGGTAGCGTCCAATACAAGATACCTGAAATAAGCGGCTCCTTTTGCCCTGGATTCCACAATGCGGTCAATTTTTTTCAATTCTTCGACCAAAGCGGCTTTGGTATGCATACGACCGGCAGTATCGGCTATTATTACATCAGCGCCGCCGGAACGGGCCGCGTCTATTGCGTCGTAGATTACCGCCGCGGGATCCCCCCCTTGCTGATGAGCCACAACCCGGACACCCAAACGTTCGCCGTGGATTTTTATCTGATCAATTGCCGCGGCCCTAAAGGTATCTCCGGCGGCAAGTATGGGTTTTTTGTTTTGCGCAAGACAAACGGACGCAAGCTTTGCGGCACTGGTAGTTTTACCCACCCCGTTTACGCCCAGTAACAAAATTATGTTTAAGCTGCTGTCAGAAAGAAAAAACCGGCACGGCGCACTTCCCGGCGGCGCATTCACCGGCGATGTATCCGCCCCGGAAAGGATCTCTTCAAGAAGCCTTACAAGGATCTTTCTTGCCCCCTCACCGTCCTCTACATGTTCCTTTTTGCAGGCCTCACGCAGCCTGTCGGAAACCTGATATGCGCCCTGGGCCCCAAAATCACCTTCTACCAAAAGATCCGTAAGATCTTCAAAAACATCTTCCGAGAGAGTTTTGCCCCCCTTAAAAAAATTAAATATCCGCTCCGCAAAACCATTCATTTATTGCTGCTCCTCGGTTTTAAACCGCGCTATGGGAACACTGTCCGCCCCGGAAACATAAAGATAGCGTATCAGCCTAAAAATTATATCCGCAGCGGTAAGGCCGATAAGGGCGTATGCTCCGATTCTGGAATACCCCGCGTTTGTCGCTTTATCGTACATATCCATGGAACTGCTATACGGCTGTGCTTCAATATAGTTTTCCGCCATTCCTATAACCAGCATGGAAACAGGCAGAGCTATCCAGAACCTGCCATAAGCGCTGTAGAATTTACGCCGGGCAGTATCCACCCGTTTCTCGCCGGGATCGACCGGAGACGATGTTTCATATACCATTGACTTTTCGGCCCCCGCCCCGGCGGAAATAAATTCAGCGCTCCCCCGAATAACCGAATCTTCACGGTATACCGCCTGCCCGGTTTCTCCGCCGGGCGTTTCAACGCTAAGATAGGCAAAAGAAGCATAGGGAAGATCCACCCTAAGGGGAGTAACGCCAAGGTAAAGGCTCCCAAGGTAAACCGAAGAACCCGCCTGTCCCGGAACATCTACTATTAAAGAAGACAGGGCGGCAGGCGCAAGGTTAATATAAATATCATGAATCGTAGAAGAGCTTAAATCCAGGGAAATTCTTTTAGAAGCATGATCGTCGGCAAAAATATCAATTTCTGAAGTTCCCGGAGAATATTCAGCCGGAGGAATCTCTCCCCTCCCGGCATAAGCGCCGTTAACCAGCGCAATGGCATTTTCCGGCTTTACGTGAAAAGCCAAAACTGCCGGATCTGTTTCTGAAACTTCCGCGGCAAGCCGGCTTCCAACTTCCCTCATGGCAGCGGAAATATCCTCGGAAGAAAAAATAGTCTCGTCCGCATAGCTATAGGAACGGGAATAGAGGGTATACAATTGTAACCTAAGAAGGATTCTTCCGTGATACTCCGAAATCTGCCCCGTAAGAAAGGCGTCGGCCTTTTGATCCATGCAGAATTTATACTCGGCGCCGCTTTGGGGAGGCATAGGAAAGTCCCCCCCTTTATTAGCTTCTACAAGTTTAAATAAAGGCCTGTCGGAAATATAAGGCGCATTATTTTCCGCCTTTAGAAGATCCTCTTCCGCCTTGACGATGTCCGCCTGACGCGCTTTAAGATCCTTTTTGTATTTCCAGCCGGGTTCCCCCTGATAAAGCAGCTTGTCCCTTTCGTTCCGTTTGTCCGCCAAAGTTTTGGCAGCCTGCGAACGAGACCTTGACCATTCATAATCCTGATAATAAGAAAGTTCCTCTTCCTTTCTGTAACGGGTTTTTACCTTTTCTAAAGAAGCGACAATATCCCGTAAAATAACATCCCCCATAAGACGCCTGGAAACAGAAAGATCCGAAACATCAAAAGAAGTAACGCAAAGCACCCACTCTTTGTTTAGGGATTCAGCGGTCATCTCTTCGTTTCCTTTTGTGTAAGCGGGAAAACCGATAACCATTAACAGGATAATAATTAGACTTGTTCGGCAACCCCGTTGGTTTTCTCTCATATATAATTTCTCATTACACATTTTTCATTGACAATTGGTTAAGGTATGTTTCGATAAAGAGATCAATGTCTCCGTCCATCACCGCCTGTATGTTCCCCATCTCCGCTTTTGTACGGTAATCTTTTACCATTGTGTATGGCTGAAACACATAGGACCGAATCTGATTGCCCCAGGAAATGTCCTTTTTTTCCTGGGCAAATCTTTCGTTTTCTTTTTCCTTTTCCTGACGGTAGTATTCGTAAAGCCTTGCTTTAAGCATGCTCATGGCTATGGAACGGTTTTTAATCTGGCTCCGCTCGTTTTGGCAGGCGACAACAATTCCTGTGGGCAGGTGGGTAAAACGCACGGCGCTGTCTGTTTTATTTATATGCTGCCCCCCCGCGCCGCCTGAGCGGTACGTGTCAACCCTGAGATCTTCGGGGCGTATTTCCACTTCGATGGTGTCGTCAACAATTGGGAATACATAAACCGAAGCAAAAGAGGTATGCCGCCTTGCGTTGGCGTCAAAGGGGGAAATACGCACCAGCCGGTGTACGCCCGATTCGCCTTTAAGGTAACCATAGGCATACGCGCCGTCAATCTTTACCGTAGCGGATTTGATGCCCCCTTCGGCTTCAAGGCGATCTTCTTCTTCCAAAGAAAAGCCCTTGCGCTCCGCCCAGCGCATATACATCCTGTAAAGCATTTGGGACCAATCGCAGGCTTCGGTACCGCCGGCGCCGGAATGTACCGTAAGGAAACAGCCGTTTTTGTCAACTTCCCCGGACATAAGTTCCAGTATATTTTGCTTTTTATATTTGGCCGAAAGCTCTTTTAAAGACGCCTCAATTTCGGGGCTTTGGGTTTCATCATGTTCTTCGACAGAAAGTTCATAAAGGGTTTCAAGGTCTTCCATTTTTTGTTTAAGAGCCACCCAGGGCTCATAACGGTTTTTAAGACTCTTGAGTTCTCCCATTACCTTTTCCGCTCCGGAACTATCGTTCCAGAAACCGGTTTCCCCGGTCCGGCTTTCCAGTTCCGTTATGCGGTTTTTAAAGTCCGCGTCTTCAAAGACGCCTCCAGGTACTGTCGATTTGTATTTTTAATTCCGCAATGGGGGCTCCAAATTCTGTTAAAAGCATATTATCCCTCCGTCCGTTTTTTTTCAGGCTTGTTTTTTTCAACGTTTTTGGCGACCATGCGCCGCCACTTTTTGTCCCGCAGCGTAGTCAGCGCCAAAGTCCCGTCAACAGGGAATTGAAAGAGCCTGAGCCTGTCAAAGGCATCGGTAGCATTGTCTAAATCCCGCTTCAGCCGGTTCAGGGTATCGGCATTTACAAAAGCCGACTCCCAAAGCCCTTTTTGGACCTTTTTAAAGCCGTACTGCGCAAGGAGATCATTCAATTCTTTGGCTCTTCCTTCTGAACCGGGATCCAGGACAATTGATACAAACATCTTTATAATGTAGAAAAAAAACGAAAAATTGTAAACATACCGCTGTGCAAAAGCATTTACGCCGCAAGTACATTTGCTCCGTAATA
>JAIRLQ010000473.1 GCA_031259345.1 Treponema sp. | reverse complement strand
GTCAAAGTCTAAAGACTTCATCGTAAAATCTAAAGACTTCGGGTTAAAGTCTAAAGACTCCGTGGCAAAGTCTAAAGACTTCATTGTAAAATCTTTAGACTCCGGCGTAAAGTCTTTAGACTTCATCGTAAAGTCTTTAGACTCCGTGGTAAAGTCTTTAGACTCCGGAGCAAAGTCTAAAGACTCCGGGGAAAAGTCTAAAGACTCCGGGGCAAAGTCTAAAGATTTCGGCGTAAAGTCTAAAGACTCCGGGTCAAAGTCTAAAGACTTCATCGTAAAGTCTTTAGACTCCGTGGTAAAGTCTTTAGACTCCGGCATAAAATCTTTAGACGGCGGAGCAAACTCTAAAGACTTTGGCGTAAACTCTAAAGGTTTTGGCATAAACTCTAAAGGCGGCAGGTTAAAGTCTTTAGACTTCGGCATAAAGTTTTTAGACGGCGGGGTCTGTGGGGGTACGGGGCTGGCGGATGGGGGGGAATTGAAGCTATGGGGTTCCCGGCATGGGCAAAACTGCCTCCGTAATTGCCTGCGGTCTGTGCGGGAAAATTGCGCAGGCCCTCGCGGATTGAAGGAAGGGCCCGCTTCCGGGGCGACGGCGTTTCGGGCGCCGGGGCGGGGCCTTCGCGGGAGGCCAAAGCCGGGCCTATTGACCTTGACGGGGTATTCCTGTAATTTATGAGTACCGAGAGATTAGCTCATCTGGATAGAGCGTCAGCCTCCGGAGCTGAAGGTGGCAGGTTCGAGTCCTGTATCTCTCATTTTCACTAAACGCCCGGAACTGCTATGCTCTCCTATAGGATCTTACCATGAACGAATATACGGTTTTATTGAACTGGGATGATGAAGCCTATGTCTGGCTTGCGTCCAGTGAAGACGTGCCGGGCCTTGCCCTGGAAGCGGGTTCTCTTGACGCCCTCATGGAGCGCGTAAAATACGCGGTGCCTGACCTTCTCGGCCTCAAAGATACGGATATTAAGATCAGCTTCAAGGCGGAACGGCTTGCCGAGGTACATGTTTAAATAATGGCGGAGTATGAAAAGAAAGTGCGGGCTATATGATCATTCGCCCGCCCGGAACTGCCTCAATGGGCAAAAAATTCGTTCCCTACTTTTCCTTCTTTTGAGACCTCCACGCCTTCATGGCGGAGCATGGCTGTTTGCAATTCCCGGCCCCGGCAGCTTCCCAGGGCTATGCTGCCGTCGCTGCGTATTACCCGGTGCCAGGGAAGTCCGTGTTTTTCCGACATTGAATGAAGTACCCGGACAACCTGCCTCGCGCCGTTTTTAAGGCCCGCCGACCGGGCAATCATTCCGTAAGACAAAACTTTTCCCTTTGGGATGGCTTTAATCAATTTAATGATGAGGGCGGTTGTTTCGGTCATGGGCTTCCCGCGGCTATGCGCCTTTTTCCAATCAATGACGAGGCAATAACCGCCGTAATGATGACGGCGCCTCCTGCCAGGGCCGCGGCTGCGGGTTTCTCTCCGGTAACCAAAAGCACCCATACCGGATTCAGTACCGGCTCAACCATGGCGCTAAGCATGGCCTGGACTGCTTTTACCCGCCTAATCCCGTAGGAAAAAAGTACCGAAGCGCAGCCGATTTGTATCACGCCCATAAAAAGCACGGGAAATACCGAAGACGCGGAAAGAAGCGGGGTGTGGGTAAAAATAAAGGGCACGGAAATGATAAAGCAAATAAGGTGGGCAAAAATAAGGGAGTCCGAGGGGTTGGCGTTTTTCTGCATGCGCAGAAATACCGATTGGGCGCCAAACAGTATTCCGGACAAAACGGCCAAAAGATCCCCTGCCAGATGTCCCGACGCGATGCCGTCCCGGAAAAAAAGGATCATGCCGCCTAAAACCGCCGCCAGCGCGCACCAATGTTCCCAGTGGGGTTTTTCCCGTATAAAGGCCCAGCCCAAAACCGCTGCCCAGACGGGCGCGCTGTACTGGAGCAGTATGGCGTTGGCCGAGGTGGTAAGTTTGTTGGCTATGACAAAAGATGCCATGGTCAGGGCATAACAGATGCCGCCGGCCCAAAAGCCAAAGCCCGTTTTTAAGGGTGTTTTTGGGTTTATGGCATGGCGCAGGACACGCATAAAAAGGGCGGCAATCAGACTGCGTGAGCCTGCAATCAAAACCGGGTGCCAGCTTATCAATTTGATAAAAAGGCCGGATGTACTCCACAGAAAGGCGCATAAAAAAATAGCTCCCTGGCCTTTCAAGAGATCTTTGGCATTGGTTTCCATGGGTTATCGTATCTAAAATCATATTGTTTTCATAGCCGGGGCTTTCCGAAATGCCGGATTTTGGAATCGCTTCCTTAGGAACTGTACATAAATAAAATGCACGGCATTTTATTTTAATTGCTTGCGCAATAAGGAAATAACATGGCCAAATGGTCATGTTATTTCTGTACAGGTCCTTATGCTTTTTTTCCAAACGCCGATATTCAAAGTATGGTAAGAGGATGGTATACCGCCGTAAGCGGCATGAGGGCCCAGCAATGGCGGCTGGATGCGGTTGCGAACAACCTGGCAAATGTGGATACCGACGGCTATAAGCGGGACGAGGCGGCTTTTAAGGCCTTTCCGGAGCTTCTTATCCGCCGGCTAAGAGACGATGGGGAGTATCTTCACCCCTTTGGTTCCGGGGATGCCGCTCCCATTATCGGGAAGCTCGGCATGGGCGTAGAGCTTAACGAACTGTATACCAGTTTTGAGCAGGGCGCTTTTAAAGAAAGTGGGAACGATTTTGACCTTGCCCTGGGCGGCAAAGGCTTTTTTGCCGTGTCCACCCCCCTGGGCGAGCGTTATACAAGGAACGGCGCCTTTCATCTGGGAAAAGAGGGTTTGCTTGAAACCAAAGAGGGCTACCCTGTCCTGGGCGAAAAAGGCGTCATCTCGGTAAAGGCAAATAATTTTAAAGTTGATAAAGACGGTTCGGTGTGGATCAACGCCGAGTATGCCGATAACCCGGAGCAAATGGTTTCCCGGCAGGACAATACCTGGGGCGAAATGGTGCTTTTGGATACAATCAGGCTGGTGGATTTTGATGTTGACCGCTACCTTAAAAAGCAGGGTTCAAGCCTTTATGTCGAAACCGATGTTTCGGGCCCCGCCCGCATTATTGAGCAGGGAAAGCGCCCGGAGGTTTTACAGGGTTTTACCGAGGCCGCCAATGTGGAGCCGGTACGGGAAATGGTTCAGATGATCGAGGTAAACCGGGCCTACGAAGCAAATCAGAAAGTAATACAGACCCATGACAACATGCTGGGTACTTTGATAAATCAAACCGCGCGGATGAGTTAAAGGAGACATAAGGAATGGTACGAAGTTTGTGGACCGGAGCTTCCGGCATGATTGGGCAGCAGTCGAATATTGATAATATTTCCAATAATCTGGCTAACGTTAATACGGCGGGTTTTAAGAAGGTGCGGGCGGACTTTGAAGATCTTTTGTACCAGACTGTAAGAACCGCGGGTACACCGGCGACCGAGGAAACGGTAGTTCCCGTGGGTGTGCAGATGGGCCACGGTGTCAAACTTGCCGCTACCCAGCGCATGTTTACCCAGGGCGCCCTGCAAAACACCGACAATGTCTATGATATGGCTATTCAGGGCGACGGTTTTTTCCGCATACAGATGTACGACGGGTCATGGGCTTACACCCGGGACGGCTCTTTCAAGGTTGACGAAAACGGCCGGCTGGTAACCAGCAACGGCTACTGGGTGCTTCCCGATGTGATCATGCCCGAGGGTTTTCTTCCCGAATCAATCACCGTTTCCAAAGACGGGCGTGTTTCGGTAAAAGTGCCTTCTATCGACTTAAACGAGCCGGTGGATATAGGCCAGCTTGAGCTGTACCGCTTTCCTAACCCCGTGGGCCTTACCGCGGTGGGCGAAAACCTTTTTAAAATAACGAATGCCTCAGGCGACCCTATAGCGGGGCGTCCCGGTTATGAAGGCATGGGGCAGATTGCCCACAAATTCCTGGAAATGTCCAATGTTTCGGTGGTACGCGAAATGGTCGACCTTATTGTCGCTCAACGGGCATACGAGTTTAATTCCCGTACAATCCAGACCAGCGACAATATGCTGGGAACGGCGACTAGCCTTAAGAGGTAAAAAGAAGGTAGGAAGATATGGATGTTACCGCAATCGGCAGCGCTTATTTGCAGAATTCCCGGCTTGTACCGTTTCAGGCGCTTTCCGCGCCTGCCCCCGGAAAAAGCAGCGCATCGCCTGAGGACTTTGCCGGTCTTCTTGGTAAAGCAAAAGCCCAAACCAAAATAGACAAAACCGATAAACTTTACGAACAGTGTGAGGCTCTGGAAACTTTTATGCTGAAGATCCTTGTTAAAGGCATGCGCGGCACGGTAATGAAATCAGATTTAACGGATACCGGTTTTGCCGGGGAAATGTACGAAGATATGCTCTACGACGAGTACACCACAGAATTGAGTAAAAACACCGATTTTGGCCTGGCCGAGCTGGCGTATCTCGATTTAACAGGACAGCGGGGCCATCTTCTAAAGAGGTAAGGGTTAAAACAATCCCATAACATACACAAAAGCGTTATAGGCGCCATGTGCCCAGGCTATACCGTGGAGGCTCCGATATTTTTGATACAGAATCGAAAGAAATACGCCTGCCAGGGTTGCGTTTGCAATACCCCAGGGGCCTTCGTAGACATGGCAAAGGGCAAAGAGGATGGACGAAAACGCTATGGTCAGGCGCCGGTCATTAAAGGAAATTCCAAACATTCCGCTGCCAAAACCCATTTGGGGAAGCTTTTCCAGAAGGTAAAATCTAAAATAGCTTTCTTCAAGATAGCCTGTGCCCAAACACGAAACGGCCATTATGATCCAGCCGGCGGCGTTTCCCGGAGGCTCTACGGTGGGCATGCCGGCGGTTTTTGCCACCAGGGAGTTCAACAGTGAAATAACAACTCCAAAAAGAACCAAACAGGGGAATCCGGCAAGAAAGGGGAAAAAATCCCGGCGCCGGACGCGGAGCGCAAGCCGTACCGAAAGCTCAGCCGCGCGGCCCCCCCCCGGCGGGGAAAGACTTTTTTTGTCCAGAATAAGGTACCAGATAAGGCTAAGGGCGGGAATGGTGTACGCAAGGGTACGGCTTGCTTCACGAAAGGCCGAAAAGGGGATTGAATTGACAGTAAAAGCGGCTGTCGAGATGTCGGGATTGAAAGTTCCGGGAAAAAAAAGTACAAAGTAGAGAATTAAAGGTTCTATAAGCGGAAACATCCGTTCTCCTTTTTTGACAGTTATCAAAGTTTAGAGTATATTGTATATTGTACTTCATATTGAGGTTTTTTTGATATGGTTCCGGCATTAATTGTAGTTATAGCGATATTGGGCGTTGTAATGCTGATACTCTCCCGTTCGAATAACGGGGAAAAAGTCTCTTGGCTTCAATTTTACGCCAAAGGCAAGGATGCGGGTTTTTCATTCAGGGAAATTGAGCTGCTTCGCAGGCTTGCGGTCAAATCCAACCTTGAAGATCCGGCATCCCTTTTTTGGTCCCAAAATCAGCTTGATATATGTATACGTTCAATGGTACGCAATATGAATCTTTCCGGGGGCGACAGCGATACAGGTTCTCACGATTTTCTTTCCAAACTGTACGATTACCGGAAAAAGATAGAAATGGAAAAACCCCGGAATAAAAACGGCATTTCCAATTCACGGCAGATTAACGAAGGCCGGAACCTTAGGGTGCTTGTTTCGGGATCCGGGGTTTTTAAATCCCAGGTTGTAAAAAACACCAGCCAGTACCTTACCATTTCACGCCCTATAAGCAACAAATTGCCCGGGACATTTTCATGGACGGGACAAAAAATGTCCGTCTACTTTTGGCGCGAAGACGACGCCGGCTATGTTTTTGATACCGAAGTACTTGACGAAGTATTTTCCAAAGGTATTGCTTCTCTTAAAATCGCCCATTCCGAATCCCTTTTCCGTACCCAAAAGCGAA
Source organism: Treponema sp. (assembly GCA_031259345.1). Lineage (GTDB taxonomy): Bacteria > Spirochaetota > Spirochaetia > Treponematales > Breznakiellaceae > JAIRLQ01. The sequence continues at coordinate 2,187 of JAIRLQ010000473.1, read as the reverse complement.
AGTCTGTCAGGGTAAAACTCCATAAATCCGCTTTCCTTTATCCTCTTGCAAACGAAAAAGATGTAAACAAGATTGAGGTAAACCCGGGGCTTAAATGTTTTCTCGAAGACCTTTCCGATACCGGCTGTGCGGTTACCATTGGAGGTAAAGCGGTTTCCGGCCTGCGTATCAAGGTTCAGTTTGCCCTGAACAATGTTCCCATCGTCATGAGCGGAACGGTGCGCAATACGGAATACAAGGAAGATTTAAACCGTTCCTTGCTGCACATCGAGGCGGACCCGCTTCCCATAGAAATCAGGAACCAAATATTGGGAGAAGTTTTTGGCATGCTCCCGGAAGAAGAAGAAGACCTGCCCTTCAGGGTTCTTGATGAAGAAGCCGAAAGGCTTGCCACCGGGGCGGATCCAGGAGGGGCTTCCCATGAGGATGCGGTATAACAAGATGAAAAACCACAAGTTTGAAAAGGTTCTGATAATTGTTTTTTTTATTTGCTTCCGTATTGTCCGGGTCTATGCCCAGGAGCCCATTCTTTTTTCGTATCAGCGCAATTTTATACGCGCAAGCCTTGCCACCAAAGCAAGCCTTCTTAACGATGCCGCCAAAGACGAAAAAGCCGCTGAATTTTCCGGCGGCCTTTACGAAACAGCCCTTAAATTTGTTCTGGATAACGGCGAACTTTTAAAAGACGACCCGGACATGATAGCCCTTTTGGGAATAGCGGCCAGAGGCGCCGGTGGGGCGGGAAACAAAAGATCGGCGGAAACGCTTTGGGAAATTTTTCAGATCTACAGGGATTCACATTCCAGAGTAGAGCTGCTTAAGGCAATGGGTTCACTGGGAAAGGATAACCGTTCCATAATAGAAAATTTAAATCAATATTTGGCTAACCAAAACAATTCATTCAGGTCAGGTATGCTGCCGGATTACCCTGTGCTTGGCGCCTGCGTCAATGCCCTTGGGGCTTTGGGGGACAGCTCTTCTTATCCTGTGCTTTTTTCCGCAATGACTTGCGGGTACCCTCAGGTTTATACCGATGACGCGGCCAAGGCCCTGGAGTCCCTTAAAGGGGATTATAAAGAATTTCTGGTTGAGGTAATAAAGAAAAACCCGCCGCCGGAAAAGCTTGCGGCTTTCAGGCTGGGGGCCCTTGATAAAAGATTTAAAGAGAGCGAACGGGGCGAGCTGGCGGAGACAGCCCTGGCGGTAACTTTGGAATTTAAAACCGGAAGCTATGACAATTTACAGGCGGCTTCATCGTTACGCTATGCCGCGGTGCAGAGCCTTACCGCTCTTAAATGGGCCAGGGCCAGTTCTCTGGTAATAAGAAATTATTACCAGGTACAGACGGATTTTTCAAACAATGCGGTTCCCAAGGAAAGGCTGCTTGAAGCCATAGCATGCGTAGGAGCCATGGGGAATTCAGAGTCCGCCCAGGTTCTGGCCCTTCAGCTTGGCTATTTTAATTCCCAGATGGAAAGCAGGGGGGAATATGACGAGGATATTATTGCCGTCCTTATAAAAGCGCTGGGCGAAATCGGCGACAAAGTTGCCTTTGATTATCTTCTTTACATAGGGTATTTAAATTATCCCGAACAGATACAAAACGCGGCCAGGGAGGCATTGGCCCGGCTTAAATGGTAAGAATTAAGAAATGCGAGTTTCCTTCTTTTTATGCCGCTCTGGGGGCAGCCGCGATTTATTATTCTTACCCCCTGTTGGACAAAAGCGGAATAAAATACAGCATTCTTTCTTCTTTTTTTTTATGTCTAATTATCTGTATCTGCCTGCTGCGTATTCTTAATACTTACCCATTTCCCAAACTTGGTGAAATCCCCGGCCTTCTAAAAAAATCCAGGATATTTTTTATTGCCGCGGCTTCCGGCTGTGTTTTGGGTTACGCTGCCCGTCTCCTTTCGCCTTCTCCGCCCGGCTTTGGCTTGCTTCCGGAAAAAGTTTTGGCTATAGAGGGCGTGCTTGTTGAAGATCCCCGGCTCTTTAACGATCGCCGTTCCATTGGCAAAGTAGCACTCCGGGCCGTTTCGGGAGACCGGGAACTGCGGGCTTCCGCTTCCGGTTTGCTCACTGTTTTTTTTCCCGACAACGCCATTTCTGCCCTTCGGGAATTCGGCAGAGGCTGCGTGCTTTATACAGAAGGGAAAATCATTGTTTCCCGGAACGGGGGTTTTC
>JAIRLQ010000470.1 GCA_031259345.1 Treponema sp. | reverse complement strand
ACCGCGGGATCCATCACCATCCTTGGGGTAACTACCATGCCCGGGGACGATGTAACCCATCCGGTGCCCGACAATACGGGCTACATCACCGAAGGCCAGTATTATCTTAAAAACGGCCGTATCGAGCCTTTTGGTTCACTGTCCCGGCTTAAACAGCAGGTAAACGGCAAAACCCGGCCCGACCACCGGGCGATTATGGACGGTATGATCAAGCTCTATTCAGCCTACAAAGACACTATGGAAAAAAAGGCCATGGGCTTTATCATGAGCGCCTGGGACGAGAAGCTTTTAAAATATGGCGAGATGTTTGAAAAACAGATGATGGATCTTTCGGTGAACATTCCCCTGGAGCGGGCCCTTGACCTGGGCTGGGAAATCCTTGCGGACTGTTTCAGCCCCGAAGAAACCGGCTTGCGGACAGAGTTGATTTCAAAGTTTTGGCCAAAAAAGGACTAGGATAATACATGGCGAAAATAAAGCTCACCAAAAACGAGCTTAAAAAGCAAAAAGATTCCCTCAAAATGTACCAGAGGTATCTGCCTACCCTGATGCTTAAAAAGCAGCAGCTTCAGGCTGAAATCCGAGGTACGGAAATCCGCATTAAAGAACTGAGGGATGAAAAAGAACGGGTTGACAGTGTGTTTAAATCCTGGATCGCGGTATTCGGCGAAAAAGATGTCTTTACCCCACAGATCCTTAAAATTACCCGGATTAAAACTTCCCAGGGGAATATAGCCGGCGTTGCTATCCCCATTTTTGAGGGCGCCGAATTTGAAACCGCCCTTTACGATCTTGTGGCAATGCCCCTGTGGCTGGATCTGGCGCTTGAGCGCATGAAGCAGGTTTTTCTGCTTGATCTTGAAGCCCAGGTGGTAGAGGAACAGCGGAAGCGGCTTGACCACGAACTGCGGGTTACCACCCAGCGGGTCAATCTGTTTGAAAAAATTAAAATCCCCGAGACCAAAAGCAATATCAAAAAAATCCAGGTTTACCTTGGGGATCAGCAGACATCGGCAGTAGTACGGGGCAAGATCGCCAAACGGGGCCTTGCCAAAGCCGCGGCCAAACAAGCGGCGGGGGGAGCGTAGCTATATGATAGTACCAATGAAGAAAGTCTCCCTGGTGGTGATGGATAAAACACGGGAAGAATCCCTCGAAAAGCTGCGGGGCCTGGGCGTAATTCATATCGAAAAGAAAAGTGTTTCTTCCGCGGCCCTGTCCGGACTTTTGGAGCGCAAAACAAAGATAGAAACCGCGCTGGGAATTTTGCGCCCCTATGAAGCGGCTATCAAAGAAGAAAAGCGCGGGTCTAAAGACGCTTCCAGGGGAAACGCCCAGGGTTCCAGGCCCAGCGGCGACTCCCATCCAAAGCGCAGGGCGAGCGACTTTATCAATCCCGAGGGGGTGCCTTTTTCTACCGAAGCGGTAAACGGCCCCGACCGCAAAGATTTAACCGCCACGGTGCTGGAATATGCCGACAAGCGGAAGAATCTTCAGGACCGGCTCGCGTCCCTTGCCAAAGAACGGAACCGTATCGAAGGCTGGGGCGATTTTGATCCGGAAGACCTTAAGCTGCTTGCGGAACACGGTATTGTGTTTACCCTTTATGAGCTTACCCAAAAGGCTTTCGCCGCTTTGCCGCCGGACGCCCGGCTTCTCATTTTGAATAAAGATAAAACCACCGTCCGGGTAATTGCGTTGGACGGGGAACTTGCCGGAGAAACGCCCTTTGCCCTTCCCGGGCTTTCAATAAAAAAAACTGACGCTTCCCTGACGGAAATTCAGGATGAATTGGCCGGCATAGAAAAACAGCTTGCTTCCCTTGCCCGGCGGAAAAACGTCATCGAAGAAGAGCAAAAAGATCTTTTTGAAAGAATAGAATTCGAGACTGCCCGTTCGGGAATGGAAAGCCTTGAGGATGCGCCGCCCGAATCCACCGTGGCGTGGATCACCGGCTTTGTGCCCAAAGACGAGCTTGGCCATCTGAAACGGGCGGCGGCGGAATCGGGCTGGGCCCTGGCTGCCGACGATCCCGCCGCGGGCGATACCCCCCCGACACTGGTCAGGAACAATGCCTTTGTAAGGCTTATTCAGCCTTTATTTTCTTTTTTGGGCACTATCCCGGGTTACAAAGAGTATGATATCAGCATGTCCTATCTGCTTTTCTTCTGCCTCTTTTTTGCCATGATTTTTGGCGATGCCGCCTACGGGACCCTGCTGTTTATTGTTACTCTCCTTGCGGGCCTGGGCTTTAGAAAAAAGAGCGGCAAGTTTCCGGACGCGGTAAAACTTTTTTTACTCCTGTTTGGCTGTACCATTGTGTGGGGCGCGGTCAACGGTACCTGGTTTTCGGCGCCGCCGGAAAAACTTCCCGGCTTCCTGCGCCGCCTTATCATTCCGCCCTTTGACAATACCGGTCCCCTTGCGGCTTTTCCGGGTTTCCTGGCCAGGCTTTTAAAACTGCCGGCGGATTTGCCTGCGGGCCCCCTTAAAACCCGCTGGAACATAGAGTTCCTGTGCTTTACCGTCGGCGTAATTCAGCTTGTGCTGGCCCATGGAAAAAATATCAAAAAATTGCTGCCCTCCCCCGTGGCGCTTGCCCAGTTTGGCTGGCTTGCCATGATGATAGGGCTTTACTTCCTGGTGCTCTTCATGATCCTCCATGTGGAACTGCCGCCTTTTGCGATTTACTTTATCGCCTGCGGCCTTGCCCTGTACTTTATCTTTGCGGAGCAAAAGGGCGGGAATTTTTTCTTGAATATTCTTAAAAGCTTTTCAAACTTCCTCCCGACTTTTCTTAACGCTGTGTCAAGTTTTGCCGACATCATAAGCTATATCAGGCTTTTTGCCGTTGGCCTTGCGGGAAGCGCCATCGCTTCCAGTTTTAACTCCATGGCGATTCCCGCGGACGGCTTTGGAGCGGCGGGCCTTGGCATGATTTTTAAAATTTTCGCTATGGCTTTGATCCTGATTTTTGGGCACAGCCTTAATATGGTGATGAATGCTTTAAGCGTAATTGTTCACGGGGTTCGCCTTAACCTTTTGGAATACGCCGGAAACCATCTGGGGATGGAATGGTCCGGTTATTCATATAAACCTTTTGCGGTAAAGCAAAAGAAAGACTAGAGTTGGAAGCTGTCCGAACAAGTTTTTCAAACTTTTCGGACAACCGCTTAAAAACAGCAAAATGCGGAGCATTTTGCCTAGACTTGTTCGATAACCAACCGGGTTATCGAACAAGTCCACTGATTAAAAGCAAGGGTGGCGAAAAATCAACCTAAGTTTTCGCGATGCCCTAAAGCATTTTTAAGGAGAAAAGTATGGATGCTGGATTAGTTGGACAAATCGGAATTGGCGCCTGTCTCGGGCTTGCCGCAGTGGGCTCCGCCGCCGGCGCGGGTGTGGCGGGTATGGCTGCCATCGGCGCTTGGAAAAAATGTTTTATACAGAACAAGCCGGTACCCTTTATTCTGGTGGCCTTTGCCGGCGCTCCCTTGACCCAGACCATTTACGGCTTCATTCTGATGAATGCCCTTCTCGGGAGCCAGGCATTAAACGGCTTCCAGCTTTTGGGCGTAGGTCTTTTTGCCGGCCTTGCCATCGGGGGTTCCGCCCTGGCTCAGGGAAATTGTTCCGCCGCCGCCTGCGATGCCTACGGCGAAACAGGACAGGGCTTTGGTAACTACATGCTGGTTATCGGCCTGTGCGAAACCGTCGCGTTGTTCGTGATGGTATTCTCGATGCTAATTGCGTAAAAATTACCGCCGGGTAATTGTAATGCCGCATGTCGCTGTTCTCAAGAGTAGTTAAAGCAGGCGGCTTTGCTAACGTAAGGCAGGTCTTTATTGGCGGAACAAATCCGGTGGTTATTCAGACCATGTGGAAAGACCGCCTTTCTTTTGCCGATCTCGGAGGCAGTTGTGGCAGGGCGATCTGTGAACGCATAGACGCCCTTGCCGCAATGGGCTGCGGGCTTCTCCGCTTTGCGGCGCCTGATATTGAGGCTGCCGAAGTTCTGGGAAAGCTCGCCGGCATGGTTTCCATGCCCCTGGTGGCGGACATCCATTTCGATTATAAAATTGCCCTCCGCTGTCTGGACTTCCCTATAGCAAAAATACGCATTAATCCCGGCAATATCGGCAGCCCCGAAAAGGTAAAGGCCGTGCTGGACAAGGCTGCCGGTGAAGGCCGTCCCATACGCATCGGGGTTAATGCCGGCAGCCTGCCCCAGGATATCCGCCTCCTGGTTGATGAAGGCCGCCTTGGCCGGGCGGAAGCTCTGGTGGAAGCCGCCGAACGGGAACTGGCGATTTTTGACAAATACAACTTTAAAGACGTACTTGTCTCTATGAAAGCATCCGGGATTGCCGATACTATAAATGCGAACACCTTATTGACAGAGCGGGGGAAGGAAAGCGGTTCACCGCCCCTTCACATCGGCGTTACCGAGGCAGGGCCCCTGGTGGCAGGCACTGTCCGCAACACAGCCGCCCTTTTGGCTCTGCTGGCAAAAGGCCTGGGCGATACTATCCGGGTGTCCCTTTCCGACACCATGGAAAACGAGCTTATTGCCGGGCGGGAAATCGTGGCGGCGGCCTGGGATATGTCCGCGTCCGGCGCTCCCGGGCCCAATATATCCGCTAAAAGCCGGCTAAAAAGGGCGGGAGTAACCATCGTCTCCTGCCCCCGCTGCGGGCGTAACAGCTTTGACACCCACAGCTTTACCGCCCGCTGGCTCAGGCGCTTTTATGCCATAGACAGGGATATCTGCGTGGCTATTATGGGCTGCGCGGTGAACGGTCCGGGCGAGGCCCGCCACGCGGATATCGGCATTACCGGCGCCGGGGACAAAGTCCTTATCTTCCGGAAAGGCAAGGTGATACGGACCATTAACGCCGCCGAAGCGGATGAGATTTTTGCAAAGGAACTTGCCAATGTCATGCAAAAAAATTAATAAAACGGCCCGCGGAATCTGCGTTATGGCCCTGGTTTTTCTGTCCTTTCCGGGCTTTGCCCAGCGCCAGGCCCAGTTTGCATCATCGGCCCAGCCTTACTGGTATATATTGGAGCAAGGCAAGCTTCATTTTCGTAACGCAGAATACGGCAAGGCGCTTTTGTCTTTTGAAGACGCCCGCCGCGTCAGAGCCGGCCGTTTTGCCCGCATGGAACAGGACATGATACTCGTGATGTCCCTTCCGGACGCACGCCGTCTGGGGGACGATCTTGGCCTCTTAGAAACTTATATAGCCAGACAAAAACATAGCCAGGCCGCCGCCGCCCTGGATGAGCTTTATTACCACATTCCCAGGGAACGATTTGAAAATTCGGCAAACAGCGTGTTGCGGGAGCTTGACAGGCTTAAAGCCTATCCCGAAGCGGAATACTGGCTTGGGGAAACCTACAAAGCCGAAGGCGAACTGGCCCTGGCAGTAAGCCAATATAAAAAGGCCCTCGCCGCGTGGGACCGCCTTGAAACGCCGGCTTTTGCTTCGGAAATTCTTTATAAGGCAGCAGACGCCCACCGCTACATGCAGGAATATCAGGAGATGGAAAAATGCCTTTTGGAAGTCCTGAACGGAAGCAATACCCCCGAAGGCGGGCCCCGGGACAGTTTATGGAACGAAAAAACCCGGCAATTTACCCGCAGCTCTATGGCGAGGATTATGGAAAATGAAGGCGTAGGCCGCTTTTTAACCCTCTACCGCTACGACAACACCCGGGTTGAGAAAGCCCACCGGCTTTTGGGCTTTTATTATTATGCCTCAAACCGGCATATTTCGGCAGCCGAACACCTGCGCTTTGCCTTTTTAATTCAGAATACGGTGCTTATAAACGAAATACAAAAACGAAACTACGATTTTACTTTTACCGCTCTTGACGATATTATGGCTGCCGTAAGGGGCAGGCCGGATATTGACGCGTGGATGGACGAAATCAAATATTACCGCACCGTTTATTATCTGGCCTCTTCCCTTTTTGCCTCCGGCAAGATTGCCCGGGCCACGGAACTCTGGACTTTCCTTGCAAACCGCGCCGAAGCGGGGGAATGGCGGAGCCGTTCACAGACACAGCTTCAAAACCCTTACATCGATCAGCTTATAGAATTGCCATAAATACAAACAGGACGCCCGGACGCTGCCCCGGCTGGGGTACTAGACGGACGAAGCTCCTTACGCGCTTCGCGCCGTTTGTTGTTTTACATTTATTGTCTTAGGGTTACGTTTTCTGCGTATGGCATTATCCTGGTCGTCGTTTAGCCATACGCACCGCAAAAGCATTTATCTACTAATCCAAACAGTACGCCCGGGCGCTTCCCCGGCTGGGGTGCCGGGCGCTTTTGTGTTAACCGGAGGTTATCAGGGACGATCCCGAGAGTCAGCGGGACGATCCCGAGAGTCAGCGGGACGATCCCGAGAGTCAGCGGGACGATCCCGAGAGTCAGCGGGACGAGCCCGAGAGTCAGCGGGACGAGCCCGAGAGTCAGCGGGAGGAGCCCGAGAGTCAGCCGGACGAGCCCG
>JAIRLQ010000479.1 GCA_031259345.1 Treponema sp. | reverse complement strand
CAGCCCGGATAAACAGACCTGGAATTGAAAAAAGATAACAGGTTTGAGCAATAGCGGCGGCTTCCATTTCCGCCGCCCGGCTTGAGGGGAAAAGCTCCCGGACGTTGCGGATTCGCCCGTCTTCCTGCATGAACACATCGCCGGAACCGATAAGGCCCCGGACATGGTTAAATGTTTCCGGGAGCAAACCTTCGCCCTTGAGTTCGTCCACGGCCCGCTCCGCCGCGAGAACAAGGTCCTCCGGGATGGTAAACACCGCAGGCATATGGGGAATCTGACCCGGCGCATAACCGAATGCGGTCACATCCACATCGTGCTGGATCAGACCTTCGGAAATGATGGCGTCTCCGAAATTGAGTGACGGATCGATGCCTCCGGCGGATCCTGTGTTGATCACAAGCGCGGGGGCATAGCGCCGGATAAGGAGAACACAGCCTGCCGCGGCGTTGACCTTCCCGATACCGCCACGCAGTAATACCACGTCCTTCCCTTCAAGTTTCCCGGCGGTAAATTCAAACACGCCATCCGTCTCTATCTTCCGGTTTTCGATCCCCTCCCGGAGTATCGCAACCTCTTCTTCCATGGCTCCGATAATGCCAATCATATAATCCTGCCAACTCCCTATTAACCGGCTCCTATAAATCGGCCGGCATACTTTCGATCCTGAATAAAAACCCACCCTGCCAAAACGTGGTTCTGTTTCTGCCGTTTTCCTTGGACTGATAAAGCGCCTCATCGGCCCGGTGGATAATCTCGTCCGGACTGGCCATGTTTTCTTTGTTAAAAGATGTAATCCCCAGACTGATAGTTGCCTGGGGCAGGGGCGGATCCCAGGGAACTACCATGGACGATATGGAAGTACGGAGCCGTTCCGCAACATTCCAGGCGATCTCTTTGTCGGTATTGGGGAGCAAAATGGTAAATTCCTCTCCGCCGAACCGGGAAGGAACATCGTCGTTTCTGACATTTTGCCTGATAGTCCGGGCAATGTACTCCAATACCTTGTCTCCCGCCAGATGTCCGTAGTTGTCATTGAAATTCTTGAATTTGTCAACATCAATTACAATAAGCGATGAAGTATACTCGGTACGTTTGATCCGGGAAACTTCCTCGCCAAAGCGGGTACTGAAAAAGCCGTGATTATAAAGCCCGGTTTTCACATCCCGAACCGAGTGTTCGTAGTGAAGGTGATTTTGAATAGCCTGGGAAACAAAGGACATAAGCTGCCGGAGAAAAAGAAGCTCGGAAGTCGTATATTTTTCGGCAAGCATTTTTTTCCCTACCAGTATAACTCCGTAGAGACCCTTGGGCCCCAGAATAGGGATCACCAGTTCCGGGATCAGCCTGTCCAGGGACTCCAGGATCAATCCCGCTTCCGAATTTTCTTTAAGGGCTTCCTTGAGCCTGTCATAGGGAACAGGTTCCTGATTCATCCGGAAGAAGGATTCCAGGGGTATGATATTTTCGATATTCAGGTGCATATCCACGAATTTGTAATTCTGATAACTCTTGATGGTAACATCATCCCTGTTTTGGAACGGCTTCCATATAAACGCTACAAAAGAAGGCAGGTACAGATCGGATATTTGCCATACCGTGGCATCCATGATCTCATCGGTAGTGGTACAGTTAAAGATTTCTCCGGCGCTGAAGAGAAGGCCCTGATATTTTTTTAACTCTTTATTGAGCTGATCTATGTGCCGCAAGACACCGATTTCTTGAAGGAGCGAGTAATTTTCAATAATTTTGGGGCTCATTAAAAATTCTTGCTCTGTTTCTTCCATATGTCAAGTTACGGAAAAATGGTCGGCTATGTTTCTTCGCCACTCCACCCGGTTTTCCTTGTCTTCCCACTCAATTATTTTTTTTATTTTAAATCTCTTTACGTCACGAGGATCGGCATAATGTACAATCCCAAAACGCCCGCCCCCTAAATACGAAATTACATCGCCTTTTTCCCGAATTTCATTATCGGCAATTTTCCCCAAAACACAATCAAAGTGGGCGGGATTCCCGGAAACCTTATCGGTTAAGGCGGAGGATATATCTTTAATGGGCTTGCCGCAAATAGGACAATCGGGTACGTCAAGGGGAACCTGCGGCAATTTTACCGGAGTCCATCTGGGGCGATCCGTGTGTGAAGTTCCGGCGGATCTGGATCCGCCAAACTCCGTTTCCTGCTTCCGGCCTTTCCTGGGAAAATTGTCCTGCCAGGAGTTGCGGCCGGAGGCGGCTGTTTCATCACCGGTGTGATCCCGGCGTCTAAAGGGTTTTCGCCGGTTACTTCCGCCTCTTCCGCTGCCGCTCATGATACGAACCTCCATGAGGCAATTCCAGAATTTCGTTGCTCAAAACCTGGGCAATACGCTGAATTGCCTCGCTCAGATAATCCTCATTATCTATTTTTTGCTTTAAAATTGCAATTCTGGGAGAGACCCATTGGGCGTTATTTTTTCGCATTCCCCTGATTCCCTGGGGCATAACAATCATAGACTCTCCATAAAGGCCGCCCGGAGATGGATTATTTTCCCCGGATCAGTCATTGCGGCCGAACTGATAAAAACAACATCGAATCTAATGGCCATACTATTATATTCTCGATGAACAGAGAGAAAATACTTAGCTGTTTCTATGATACGGCGCTGTTTTCCGGGGCTTATGCCGTAGGAAAGGCTGTCAAAAGTGTAGACAGACCAAGTTTTCACCTCGATAAAGACAATTGTCTGATCCTCCAGGGCGACAAGATCGACTTCACCGTACCGGGAACGCGCATTCCGGGCTATGATCTTAAACCCGGAAGCCTCAAGAAACGCGGCAGCCCGGGATTCTCCATCCCGCCCGGCGGAGACACGCCGCATTCCGGAATGGTTCAACCGTGCTTGGCTATTTCTTTGGGATCGAGCGCACACGAAATAAACACATCTTTTTCCTGGAGCAGATCGTACACTTTCCCTTCTCCGGGCCGGAAAGTCCGATCGTTTTCATCAATAAGGACTTCCACTTTTGGACGTAACGGCGCGCTTGCCTCAACCGAAAGCACCCGGCATATAGCATTGTTGTTCAGCTTGACAAAAGAGCCGATGGGGTATATTCCCATGGTCCGGATAAAGGCCTTGAGTACTTCCGGATCAAAACGGCGGCCGTTATCGGCATACAGGGCCTTGACCGCTTGGGAGCCCTCCATGGGCGTATGGTACGGCCTTTCGCTGACCATGGCTTCAAAGGCGTCGGCTACCGCTACAATACGGGCGCGCAGGTCAATATTTGTCCCGGCGAGTTTTTTGGGATAGCCGTTGCCGTCCCAGCGTTCATGGTGCTGGTAGGCGACGACTCCCGCGTCATCGGGGAGGCCCAGTTCCTTGCATATTATCCTGTAAGAAGCCAGAGGATGGGCCCGGATAAGCTGTAATTCTCCCGTGGAAAGCTCTCCCTCCCGATCCAGCACGTTTTTCGGCAGTTTGAGCATGCCAATGTCGTGGAGCAAAGAACCGCTGATCACCTGTAGTATCTTGTGAGGAGCCAGCTTGAGCGCCATCGCTATACGGGCCGATAAAATGGCGGTATTTATCGAACTTTTTGCCAACGGATACCCCTGTACCTCGCCGCCCAGAATAAAGCCGATGATCCGGCCCTTCTGCTCTCGTACCGCGGCAAGCAGCCCGTTGGCTATAACGTCAATAGATCGGGGGGAAATCTCTTTTTTTTCTACATAGGCGTTGAATATCTTGTCCATGTCCTCGATCAATTTAAGATAAGTACGGTAATCTTCCTGATTCTCCTGTACTTCCCTAAGCGACAAAATGCTGATGGTCTTTTTCCGGATCGGCATGGCTGATGATCGGGCCGCATTGCCGGCATTCGTAGTTTTGTACATGGTCTGGGGTATAGGCTTACCATCACGGGTAACATTTATTCCGACAATGGAAGGATCGTCATTTTCTTCGGGTATAAAGACATCGCCATCGGTCGTAACGGTCTCGATGCCCCAGGATATAAGCTGCTGGATATCCTTTTTTCGTACCGCGATATTGGCGGGTACCAGAAGATTAACGTCGTCAATGTAAACAGGTTCGGTAAAGATTAAACCGGGACGCAATGAGCTAACGGCAATTGTTTTCATTTCTTTTCCTTTTCTAAGATAAAAGCCAAGATCCGGGCAACCGCTTCCCAGCATTGGGACGGGATAAATTCCCCGGGTTTCACCCCGGCATCCAGCAAAAAAGCCAGTGCGGGGTCTTCTACC
>JAIRLQ010000397.1 GCA_031259345.1 Treponema sp. | reverse complement strand
CATCGGGTTCCGCACGGCGCTGCGGCGAAGGCGGTTTTGGCGCTGCGGAGAGGGGGGGCATCTGCCATAGCTGGACCGAAGACGGCCGCTGCGTTTCGCTTTTAAAGCTGCTCTTTTCCAATGTATGCCGCTACGACTGCGCGTACTGCGTAAACCGCGTGTCGGCGGATACTCCCCGCTCGTCTTTTACCGTAGACGAGCTTGTGGAGTTAACCGGCGAATTTTACCGCCGCAACTATATCGAGGGGCTTTTCCTTTCTTCCGGCATCTTTGCCGATCCGGACATCGTAATGGAAAAGCTTATCGAAGTGGCAAAAAAACTCCGCCGCGGCGCGGGGTACGGGGGGTATATCCATTTAAAGATAATTCCCGGCACCGGGGAAAAGTTAATCCGCGAGGCGGGGCTTTGGGCGGACAGGCTTTCGGCGAACATTGAACTCCCTACGGACAAGAGCCTTCAAAGCCTTGCGCCCCAGAAGTCGGGAAGGGAAATTCTGGGGGCCATGAAAGAAACATGCGAGGCGGCGGCGGAAAACGAGGAGGAGTCCCGCCGCGTCCGCTTTAGCGCCGGGGGCAAAGTAAAAACTCCCGCCTTTGCGCCGGCGGGGCAAAGCACGCAGCTTATTGTAGGGGCAAGCCCGGAGGACGATTTTTCCATTATCAACCTTTCCGCCGCCCTTTACCGCAAGTTCCGCCTGCGCCGGGTGTATTATTCCGCGTTTATCCCGGTAGGGGTGGACGGCAGGGCGGGCATTGCCGACCCCAGGCTGCCGGAAATCGGCGCCCCGCCTTTGGTTAGGGAGCACAGGCTTTACCAGGCCGACTGGCTTTTGCGCTTTTATCAGTTTGAGCCGGGGGAAATCTTTGACTCAGGCGGCGCGTCCGGGCCCATCGACGGCCCGGGCGGGCGCGGCCGCTTCCTTGATCCCCATATTGATCCAAAAACCGCCTGGGCGCTTCGGCATCCGGATTTTTTCCCCGTAGAGGTAAACCGCGCGGACTATGATACCCTGCTCCGCGTGCCCGGCATAGGCGCGAAAACGGGCCGGCGTATCATAGAAACGCGGAGATCCCGTACGCTCGGCTTTGACGGCCTTTTACGGCTTGGGGTAATCCTAAAGCGGGCGCGGTATTTTATCAGTGCCGGGGGCAGTTTTATTGACGGGCCCGAAGATCCCGCCCGTATACGCCGCATTCTTTCCGATGCCGACGGCGCGGGGCTTCAGCTGCCTCTGTTTGAATTTTAGGGAGAAGTGATGGATCTGTTTGATGAGGGCGATATATCCGGCTGCTTTGCCGGCGCTTTTACCCTTGACGAGGCCGCGCTAAGGGAACTGTGTGAAGTTTCGGCAGAGGGGCACAGCGCGGTGGTAAGGGCGCTGGCAAGCGAGCTGCCCATTCAGGGGGAAATAGCGGATTTTGTCCGCCGCATACTGGACAGCGCGGGAGAAGCGGAAAGAAACGCCCCTTCAAAACAGGCGGCCCAGCTTGCTTCCCGTGAAGCGGCGGACCGGGCGGCTACCGACAGGGGGGAGCGCTGCGTAAAGGCGGTGCTGGAAGCGGCGTTTAAAGTGTACAGGGAAACGGATCGCTTGTTCGGGTTCTTGCGCTTTACGCCGGACTGTGGGGGCGTGTACACCGCTTACTGCGCGCCGGATCACTTTACCCTTCCCTTCCTTGCGGAACATTTTGCCGCCCGCTTTGGAAGCGCTCCCTGGGCCATTATCGACGAAAAGCGAAACATTGTTCTTTCCTGCCGGGCGGGAGAAGGCCCGCGCCTTCATCACCGCGCCGCTACGGCGGCAGGCGCTTGCGCGGCCCCGGCAGGCGCGGCGGCCGACCCCTGGGAAGGTATCTGGCGGGACTACCACAGGGCAATCAACATAGAAAGCCGGAAAAACCCCAGGCTGCAAAAGCAGTTCATGCCCGAACGTTACCGGAAATATTTAAGCGAGTTAAAGCCGGGGGCGCTCCCGTAAGGCCGCTTCATCTTTACCGCATAGGCCTCAAAGGTATCGCCCAGGCGGAAAAGGCGGCTTATAGCCAGAAAGATGTGGTACAGATTGCCTTTTTTCCCCAAAAGGTAGGAACCCACAAGGGGGAAGCGTTCCGGGTGGTGGCCCGAAACAACTATCTTCTTTAAACGGAAGCCGTGGAGTTTAAGGACGCGCCGCGCGGAAGAGGGGTTCCACACGGTCCGGTGATCCGCGGGGCTGTTTTTAAGAAAGCCGCCAAGCGATTTTTTGCCGGATATGCCGGAGTATGAAGGTGTTGAAAACGCGAGCACGCCGTCTGTGGAAAGCAGGCGGTACGCTTCATCAAGCGCCCTGCCGGGGCCGGTAAAGTGTTCAATTACATACCACAACGAAACTACGTCATACGCGGTCCGGGCGCTTGTGCCCGGCTGGGAAAATCCCCGGTCCTGGGGGAAAAACCCCGAAGCGCAGGGTATGCCCAATTCTTCCCGCACATAGCGGGCGGCGTCTTCCGCGGGCTCGAGGCCAAAGGGAACAAAGCCTTCTTCCCTGGCGGCGGCAAGGAAAGGGCCGTAGGCGCAGCCAATATCCAATAAACCCGGCGCGGCAAATGTCTTTC
Source organism: Treponema sp. (assembly GCA_031259345.1). Classification (GTDB taxonomy): domain Bacteria; phylum Spirochaetota; class Spirochaetia; order Treponematales; family Breznakiellaceae; genus JAIRLQ01. The sequence goes on along the minus strand of JAIRLQ010000397.1, from coordinate 4,479 downwards.
CCAGCAGCTTTTTAATAATGCCCAGCCGCCTTTTTCCCGTCTCCACCAGGGAAGGAAAATCCTCAAGATAGGTTTTGCCGTATTGCTTTTTATAATCCGCAAAGAAATAATCTTTTGCGTATTCAATTGGCGGCGGGCCAAGGCGGCTCATGCTGATAATGCCGCCGTTAAGGCGGCGGTATGTACGATCCGTAAAACGCGCGATTACCCGCCCCGCTCCAAAGCGCGGAAAAACCGCCGGGCCGGGGAGCGGTTCTACAGCGGAAACATAATCCGCAAGGCTTTGGCTTTGGTTTTCTTCAAGGCCGTAGCGGGAAGCAACAGCTTCGCAGCTTTCGCGTACCTTTTCCAAAAAGGGCAAAGCAAGCAGGGAAGAGAGGCGCCGGGCGGCTTTTTTCCCTATCCCCAAAGAGACAAAGCCCGCGGCCAGGGCAAGTTTTTCGTGGTACGCGCCGGGGGAAAGCAAAACAACCGGAACCCTGGCATATATTGCTTCAAAAGCCGTAAGCCCGTAATGGCTTACCACCACATCGTATTCCGCCAAATGTTCCCGCAAATTGGGAATCTTTTTTGCAACAACTTTGATATTGGGCTGAGCGGGGCCGTCCGAAAAGTAACCGGCTTCCCGGACAGCCCCCTTAAGTTCTTTGACGCAGGCTTCCCCAAGCCCGGCCTTGTCTTCGGCGCCAAAACTGATTAAAACCGTAAGGGGCCGTTCCTCCGCAATACAAAAAGACCGCCGCCTTGCTCCGGGCAGCGGAAGAAGATTCACCGCCAGGATATTAGGGGGCTTTTGGGAAAGGCCGGGTAAAAGATCCACAAGGAAATCAAAACTGCCGCGCCAACGGCCGCCTTCGTCTATCCCGATAACAGGACCCATGCGGGCCCACTTTTTAAGTTGGGCTTTGGAACTTTTAAAATTATCCAGCACTATAAAGCGGGGAACGGGCAGCGGGTCCCGGCCAATAAGCCATTGGGGATCAAAGCCGGGCGAGAGGGTTTTAAGCTTTACCAGGATTTCATCCGTTTGGGAAGCGGGGATGTAAAGGCGGGCTTCGCGGCCTTTCCGTTCCAGCGCCTCTACAAGGAAGGCCATGCGGGCAAGGTGCCCCCCTCCCCTGCCCTTTTCCACACAGGGAACGCACAGGATCGGGCCTTTCACCCGGGGGCTCCGGGGTCTTTGCCAAAGCCCGCAATTTTGCGGCAGGCGGCAACAACATATTCACCTTTATTCCGGACGGCAGGAGGCAGGGCGGCGTACAGGGCATTGGCCCGCCTGTAATCTTCTTCGGTATCTACGGTACAGTTAAGTTTTGGCCCCTGCCAGCAAAGGGGCGCCAGGGGCAGGTGCAGGCGAAAAAGCTCCGGGCGGCTGTAAAGATACGGGCACACATGCTCCCGGTCAAAAGCGGTTTCGGCCTCCCGCCCGGCCCGGAGCAAGGCCTCGGCGGAAACGCAATTTACTCCCGTGCCGTGGGGTATGCCCGCATAGACCGCGTAATCGGCATTGCGCGCCAGCGCTTCCCCCTCCAGGGTATTGGCGGCATCGGTAAACACAAAGGGATTATCCCCGGTAGCCCTTAAAACCCTGTCGATCTTGTAATATTCGACTGCCCCGCAATAGCGGGCAAGCACATCATCTTTGGGGCCAATAAAGAGATCAAAGCCCGCTTCCTCCGCCAAAGGCAAAAAAGCCTTTTTGCAGTCTTTGGGGCACGCCAATATTTTTATATCGCAGGCAATACCGGCAAGGGCCTCCATCACCCTAAAAACAAGAGGCCTTGCGGGCGGGTTCTCAAGGCCCAGGGGCAAAAGGCTTTTACCCGGAAGGCGGCTTGAATCAAGGCGGGCCTGTAAAATCAACGCGGTCATGCTTTATAAATCCCCGCCCCGCGCGCCCCCGTACTCCCAGGAATCAAGAACCGCCCGGAAATCGCGGCAGAAATGGCGCCCGGTTTCCGCAATCCAGCGGCGGGCTTCGGCAAATTCTTCCCAGGCGGAATACAAGTCCAGCCGGGAGCATTTTAAAAAACCGGGAAACCGGCGCAGGGGCAAATTAGCATACTCACCCCGAAAGACCGGCGCGAGGTTTTTAAGATAAAAGCGGCGGTAATCCCCATTCAGCGTTGAATCGGACTGGGGCACAGTTCCTTCGTAAGAAAGCTTTACCTGCAATGTCGATACAATCGTTTCGCCCCACAGCCGGGCACGGAACCCCAAGTCCATAAGCTGCCAGTGAAAGTTCTTGATAGTGCTGTCAAAACCGCCCAGACGGATAAAGCGTTCCCTGTCGTAAATGCCGACCCCGTCAAAAGGAAAGATGGTCTCCTGCCCGTCCGCCTGGGGCGCAAAGGGAAGGGTACCCGCCTTTCCCCGAATCAATACCGGGGAAGTTAGAGTGGGGATAGTTTCAAAACGGCAATCCTGAATTACGGGAACTGTACAAAGCCGGGAATGGGCGTTTTTTATTTTGGCCATACGGCCGGCCGCGCCCCCGCGCAAGATCTTAAGATCGTTCCACAGCACAAAAAAGAGCCCGCCGGAAAGCTCGGAAACCGCCAGGTTGATTTCTTCCCCGGCGTTCAGGTTTTCTTTTAACAGAATAAAGCGCACAAACGGAAAAGAAGCAAAAAGCGCGTCGGTATCAAAGCGCTTCTTTGTCCCCTCTATCGAAATCACCCGGTCAAAAGACGCCTTGGCAAGCTCTTCAAAAAGAGAAAACCGGCTTACCCGCTCGCCCCGGTTAAGAATTACCGCGGACAGCCCTCCATCCCCCTGCCTTTCGCCGCCGCCTATGGCAGTATAGGAATAGAGGCCGCCGTTAAAAGTTGTAGGTATAGTATTCATCACATTCTTTACAGATTCCCGGATAAACAGAGCGGGCATGTTCCAGGTAAAGAGCGGAAGAGCGCTCCCATATTTCTTCAAGCGGGCCTGAAAACACATTTCCCGGGGCGCCCCCCGTTTTGAGCGCCGCAAGATCTTCCCGGCAGAAAGGGACGGAGCCGTCAAGAAGCACCGGCATGTCCCGCATGATATGCCAGCAGGGCTGCCGCTTTAGGGGCGAAAGATCCGTGGCTTCAAGCTGAGGCAGGGCGCCGCAAAAATTGTCGTATTTTTGAATAATTACCCGGGCTCCGCTTTGGGAATTCCAGTAACGGTAAAATTGCTCGATATCATCCTCGGCGCCCTGTACCCTTAACGCCTGCACATAAAGGGAAGCGGGAAAAAGAGCCGAAAGTTTTTTTGCGCACCCGGACGCTTCGGCAAAACCTGCCCCCCGGACTTCCCTGTAGCGTTCGGGGTTTGCGGCGTCAAGTGAAACTATCCACGACAGGGGATCCGGGCAAAGACTGTTCGTCCGTTTTGGAGAGGCCGCGGCTTTTTCCGCAAGACATTCAAGCTCGCTTTCCTTCCAGCCCAAACCCGATGTTTCTATTACCAGGGAAAGTTCCTTTCTGTCCAAAACCGCGCCCGCGATTTCGATCTTTTGGGGGTGAAGGGAAAGCTCGCCCCACAGGGAAAGGTCGATAACCCCGTCGCCCGAAAAGGCAATGATTTTATCCAGAAGGGTTGTAAACTTTTCCACGCCCATTGCTTCACCGGCATTGCCGGTTTCGCCCCCAAAACGGGGGTACGGGCACAGGGAACAGGACTGGGGACAGCGGGAAAAAACCTGAACGGGGAAAAAAGCCGGCAGGCTGCGCAAAAGGCCGGGTTTCTTTTCGATAAGCTCCCCAATATCCCCGGCGCCCTTTAGGCCCGCTTCCATAAGACGCCCGGCAAGAAGAAGGTTCCGCTTTGAATCCGCGGCCAGGGTAAGGCGGTAAAGCCTTAAATCCACGGGTGCGATTTCGGTTTCTATGTCGAAAGAGTTTATGTCCTTTTGCAAAACCTGAAAGATTGAGTCCCGTTCTACGGGGCCGTCATCGCCGCCAAGTATTTTAGAGAGTATCGCCGCCGTACCCGGGGAAAGAAGCTCCGGGGCAAAGCCATAGGGCCAGCCGTCGGCATAGGAATATTCGGCGGCATAGGCCAGATGCCGCCCGGCCTCCTTACCCGCCAGGACGGGGTCCAGGAAGGGGCAGTCGGCCCAGGCATAATAGGCAAAATCATACCCGGCGGACAAGCGGGCAAGCTGTTCCAAAAGCGACGACTTCTTCCATTCAGTCTGTCTGATTATGGCAAAGCTGCCGGATTCAGGAGGGGCGCCCCGGTACTCCGTATCGCCAGCCCCCAAAAGGACCAGCTTTGAAGTTCCGGGAAACTGCCCGGCCTTTTCCAGCGCCAGGGCAAAGGCGCTTTTACCGCCCGCCCCGGGGACAGGCGCAAAAGCTTCGGGCGCCAAAGCGCCGGCATATAAAACCGAAAGAGCCTTCATATTATTTATTATATCGGCATTCGGGGAAAAAGCATACGAGCCCCGGACGAAGGCAATTCCCTATGCAGTACACGGGCAGCCTGTTGCACCGGCCAAAT
>JAIRLQ010000324.1 GCA_031259345.1 Treponema sp. | reverse complement strand
GAATTCCGGACCTTGTACAGCGCCTGTTCCAGCCAGAGAGGCAAGGCAATAACATCCCTTTCATTTTTCTCCTTGATTTTTGGAATGATGTACTGGGAAACAATTTCTACCAACAGTGTGCGCAGGGTTATCTTAATTTTATTTTTTGCCCTGATGGAAATAAGGTTAAGCCGGGTCAGCTTGTCCTGCAGTTCATTGGCATCGTGAATATTCAACCTGCACACCGGCACATGGTCCAGCTTTAAAAGATCTTTTTGCACCGTATCATCGTACAAATAAGTAAAAAGGGAAGACATGGTGGCTTCCGGAAAGGCTAAATTGATATGGGCAGATTCGCCGATTACATGCTTGGCATGGATATCCCCCGGCCGTATAAATAAAAGGTCTCCTTTTTCCGCGATCACCCTGAGCTTATTCAGGGAAAAACCTATTTTTCCCTGGGTAATAAGGCAGAGTTCGTAAAAGTCATGCACCTGCGGATACTGGGCTTCATTGATCCGGGTATGGTACGCATAGTGGGTTTCGCTTTCGGCATCAATCACATTTTCCATGTTAATGACATGCAGCATCGACACCCTCCAGCTCACTATTAGGCCGGGATTCGGCTTTTAGCGCAAGATCCCCGCCCTGAAACGCGCCGGGACAGGGGCGGAACGGGCACCGCCGGGGCATACCGCCCCCGGGGAAGTCAAAATAGAGCACAAATTTGCGGTTAAGGGACAAGAAAATACGGAAAGGCCATTCTATCATAGTGACAGGAATAGTTAAGCGCGTCAGGCAAAGAGGTACGGTAATGCGGATAGGCCTTGGCCTTTACAGACACATGCTGAAAACAGAAAATTACCGGTTTGCCCGGCAGTGTGGGTGTACGGATCTGATTATTCATTTGGCGGAGTACTACGAAAATGAAATTGTGACCGCTACGGACGAAAGCCGCAATTACGGTGAATCCAAAAGCCATGACCAGATATGGGAACTGGACAGTTTGTTGAGAATAAAAGAGGATGCCGGTAAATTCGGCCTTGCTATTTACGGAATAGAAAATTTTAGCCCGGCGGACTGGTATGATATTCTTCTGGATGGTCCTGAAAAGAACAATCAGATGAAACACCTTAAACAGATTATCCGCAATGTGGGGAAAGCGGGCATCAAATCTTTTGGATACAACTTTAGTCTGGCGGGAGTTTGGGGACACCAAAAAAAGAACGTTGCCCGGGGAGGTGCCCTTACCACGTGCTTTAACGCCGGTGAATTACATATCAATGCCCCCATCCCCAGGGGCCAAATATGGAACATGACCTTTGATTCAAATGCCGGAGCCGGGTATATCGAAGAAATTGGGGCGGCGGAACTCTGGGAAAGATTCCGCTGGTTTTTAAAAGAGCTGCTGCCAACGGCGGAAGAAGCGGGGGTCGAGATGGCCCTGCACCCCGACGATCCCCCTATGCCGAAGCTCCGGAACACCCCCCGGCTTGTGTACCGGCCGGAGCTGTATCAAAAAGCGATGGAAACAGCCTCCCCGGCAAATAAGATTGAACTGTGCCTTGGCAGCATCCAGGAAATGCAGGGGGAAGATATTTATACCGTCACGGAACGGTATCTTGCCCAGGGGAAAGTATCCTACGTTCATTTTCGCAATGTAAAAGGAAAAGTCCCAAATTATACCGAAGTTTTTGTTGATGAAGGGGATATTGACATGCTGCGGATTCTGCGGCTGATGAGGAAATATCGCTTTGAAGGAGTCCTGGTGCCGGATCATACGCCGCTGATGACCTGCGACTCCCCCTGGCATGCGGGCATGGCATACGCCATCGGATATATGCAGGCCGCCATCAGGGCCTGCGGGGAGCAGGGATGACAGAGACACTCTTTCTTCTTAAAGGTAAAACCGCGTTCATAAGCGGCGGTACCAGGGGGATCGGCCTGGCTATTGCCATAGGGATGAAAGAGGCGGGAGCCAGCGTAGGGATTCATGGATCGAAGGAAGATGCAACACGGCGGATTGCGGATGAACACGGTTTTTCTTTTGTCTTTGCGGATTTAAAAAAAAGAGAAGAACGGGAATCTATGGCGGCGGACTTATTAAAAAAGTTAGAGGTTATGGATATTTTAGTAAATAACGCCGGATTTGAAATACAGAAAAAAATCAGCGAGGCGGAAGAAACGGATCTGGAGGACCATTTTCAGGTGAATACCAAGAGCCCCTACCGCCTGGTCCAGGCCCTGCTGCCCCTTTTGCGAAAGTCCGCCAGTCCGGCGGTAATTAATGTAACGTCCATACACCAGCAGGTAGCCGTGCGAAACAACGGGGCCTATTGCATGGCAAAGGCGGCGCTGGAAATGTTTACCAAGGTAGCCGCCCTTGAATTCGGCCCCCTGGGTATTCGTGTTAATAACCTGGCCCCCGGCGCGATTGAGACCGACATGAACCGGGAATTGATCCGGAAAATGGACTTTCCGTCATGGATTCCCCTTGGCCGCGTGGGGAAAACGGAAGACCTGGTAGGGCCAGCCATTTTTTTAGCCTCCGGGGCATCCCGCTACATAACAGGCGCTACCCTGTATGTAGATGGCGGCTATAAAGAAAATTTGCTGCGTTATTAAGACAAAGGACGGGAAAGGTGGAAAATTCAGACTCTAGGGCGGCATGGTTAGAAACGATAAAGGAAAAACTGTATACCCCGGTGGTTGGAGACATTTTGGATCAATTGGGCTATTACCGCCAGTTCCTGCCCCAGGCTATACATCCCCTGCGGGATAATATGAAAATCGCCGGATTCGCTATGCCCGTCCTGATGATAGATGTATATGGTAAACAGGAAAAGCCCTTTGGACTCCTTACGGAAGCCCTGGATCAACTTGAGGAGCATGAGATTTATATTGCTTCCGGGGGTGGCAATCGTTGCGCCTACTGGGGTGAACTACTTACCGCCACCGCCCGGATCCGGGGGGCCGCCGGCGCGGTAATTAACGGGTGGCACCGGGACACGCCTCAGATTTTGGAACAGAATTGGCCCGTATTTTCCCGTGGCCCCTATGCCCAGGATTCTTCAGTGCGTACCCAGGTGGTAAATTACCGCTGTCCCATTGAAATAGGGCAGGCATGGATAAATCCCGGAGATCTGATATTCGGTGATTTAGACGGAGTATTGATTATCCCCGCCGCTGTTTGCGAAAAAGTTATAGAAAAAGCCCTGGAAAAGGCGGCAGGGGAGAAATTGGTTCGTGGGGCTATTGAGAATGGAATGAGTTCCACCGCAGCCTTTAACAAATACAAAATTTTATAGGAGGAAAGATTATGAAAAAGGAAATCTATTACATTCATTCAACACACCTGGATCTATTCTGGATGGGAAGCATTGAGCATTGCATGGACTGGGGAAGTAAAATTATCGACGATGCGGTAGAAGATCTGGCCCGGGACGGTAAAAAACATTTTACCGTGGAATCCGTGCGGTTTCTTGAGTATTATCTTTGCCGGTATCCCCATAAAAAAGAAACGGTCCGCCGGCTTTTGGAAAACGGCCAATTGGAAGCGGCCGCCTGCTATACTGACCGGCTCGAAAACCACTATGACGGAGAAGCGCTGGTCCGGAATGTGATATACGGGAAGAAGTTGTTGAAAGAACTTACCGGCATGGATACCGAAATAGCCCTGCACCCCGATCTCCCCGGCCTTGCCGAGCAGACACCGCAGATATATAAAAAGGCGGGAGTTAAATATTATTTCTTTGCCAGAGGATATGAGGACGGCGCCCGGTTCTACTGGGAAGCCCTTGATGGCAGCAGAATCATAGCCTATAACTTCCCTAAGCATTATGCCTATTATAATTTTGACAGAGTCATGCGGAGGATAGACGAAATAAGCAAACAGATTGAAAGCGATGTAATTCTTCTAAGCTGTTCTGCGGGCGACCTTGGTGATTACAATACTTTCCTGGACGATACCGGCAACAGAGTTAAACTGGACGATATGATGCGGCGCTACAATGACGATCCTAATTGTCCTTACGAGCTGGTTATGGGCAATATACCCGCCGTGATGAAACAAATGGGGGACGCGGAGCTTTCGGTTTGCAGCGGAGAAAGTCCCTGCCGGTGGGGCACCTACGGTTCCGCTACCAATGTAAGCTCTTTTAAGCAGGACAAACAGCTTGCATCGCTGCTGGAAGATGCCGGGAAAACACTCGCCCTGTGTGAATTAAATCGCATCGATGTATCAAAATTTTCTACGGCCCATCCCTTTGTCGATACCGAAAACAACCGTTTGATACGCAGATATTTTGATGCGGCGATCCGTCCCTCCTCCCCGGCGGAATGGCTTGATTTTGCATGGCGCCTGCAGCTGATCACCCATGATCACAATTACGCCGGCAGGGAAGGCAGCACATCGGATTTTGACCGCTATATTTTTAAGAAATCCGCCATCAGGATTTGTGAAGAACTAATCCAATTCTGCACCAAACGTATCAGGGAGAAAAGCGGAGAAAACACCGGTTTCTGCGTATTTAATTTGTTGAACTGGGAACGGGCCGGCGAGATCTGCCTTTCGGACTTATTTCAAGGCTCAGGCAGCCACTTTTCGGTAAAAGACAGAAGCGGAAAAATATACTCGGTGTTTCGCCGCGATGATGGCGTTCCGTTTTTTAACGCTTCCATAAAATCAATGGACTATGAAGTATTTCAATTTTGCGATTCGGTGGTTGAAGAGGAGGATCCCTCCTGTTCGATAAAAACCAGCGGAAATAAAATAACCCTGGAAAATCCCTTTTACGCTGTTGAAATTGACACATCCATTTCGGCGGTAACGGGTATTACAGACAAGACCGGAGGGGAAAACCTGACAGGCAAGAGACCGACCGGCATAATAAACGCTTACGAGGATCTTTCTGTTGACGTTCACGAGGAACTGTATGACCGAAAACTATTGGATACCACGAAAAAGGCGGCCAAGGCTGTACAATACGGCAAGGATGCCAGTTGCGTATGGCTGTGCATGGAAACGGAAATTTGCTCCTCCAAGGTGCTGTTGAAGGTTCAACTGTCTAACATCCGCAAAGAATTTACGATCAGTCCGGTCATTTACTGGATTGGGAAAAAGGATGTACAGTTACGGTTTCAGATGGATCTGCCGGAAAAATACAAAACCCTTTTTTATGGTGTGCCCTACGGTATTCAGGTCTTTGGCAACTATATCCGCGATGCCTTCCCGGCCGCCGGGGACGAAATCAGCAGGGAACTGTTCAAGGAGTACCGGGAAGTACAGGGCTGGTTCGCGGCGGAAGGAGAGGGCCGGGGTGTCTCCGTTTGTACCGATCAATCGTCCTTCGCGTTCAAAGAGAACCGGGAAATAGAAGCGGTGCTTATCCGCAATGTGAAAAGCTGCGGCGATCATGAGGTGTATATTCCCAACCACGGAGAGCAGAAGTTCTATTTTACCTATACCAGTTATGCTGGAATCAGCGCGAAGGGGGATGACCGGTTCTACCGCCGTTCCTGGGAGTTAAGCCGCCCCTTCCGGGTATCTGCGGAGAAAATTAGCCCGGAAGGTACAGATAAATCCTTTCATCCCCTGCTTCAATGCGGCGGGGAGGGGATCCTTTCCTCGCTGGACTTTGAAAAGGGCGCCTGTTTTGCCCGGTTCTTCTCGGTCAGCGAAAAGGAAGCCGTAGTTTCTGTTTCCCGGAAAGACAGCGGTTCTGTGCCGGTAGAAACCGATCTCTTGGGGAATACGATTGGAACTGGTATGGGCCTGAAATTCGGCGAAATCAAGACCGTTAAATTCTGATTGATGGTGTTTTGGGCCATGTTTCAATAGGGTTGCTGTGGAGGCGATTCGGTGATGAGAAATAAACTTATGTCTTTTACCCCCCCCATCGAATATGTAACAACTCTCTTATTTTTACTATTCCGGACAGTATTATTTTTCTCATTCGGCAAGTTACAGACTTGGTCTGTAAAAATAAATTTCACGTGGAGGAGAAAAGATGAAACGTTTTACATTATTAATCGGCATCCTGCTTGTGGCCGGCCTTTTT